>NZ_JAYGHC010000030.1:0-60928 GCF_034932285.1 Cronbergia sp. UHCC 0137 | reverse complement strand
TGTAGGGTGCATCAGACCCAATAATTGAGCATCTAACAGGTTTTTTCTATCTGACGCACCGCACTAATATACGATTCCCAAAGCCTGAAACTAGGCAATTTTGTTCATACATATCATTTCTACTGGAATTATATTTTAAAAATTGTCTGATATCGCCCCAAGGCAATTAAAGGAAAATACTGTTGATAGAGATGATACTTTAAATAAAAATGGCAAGGAAAACCAGTTCCTGTAAAGTAGTCTTCATCCCAAGTACCATCTGAATTTTGTGTTTCTAATAGGTAATTAATTCCCTTTTCAATACTATTAATAGCCATTTTACCGGTTGCTTCTCCTGCGGCTATCAGTCCAATTAACGCCCATGCTGTTTGAGATGGGGTACTTTCTCCCTGTCCTTTGAGGTTAGAATCATTGTAACTAAAGCAAGTTTCACCCCAACCACCATCAGAATTTTGCACGCTGACTAACCAAGCTGCACCTTTGATCATGCTGGCTTGATGTTTTTGCGGATTTATTAAAGCTAAAGCTGATAAAACTCCACTTGTTCCATAAATATAATTCACACCCCAACGACCAAACCAACAGCCTTGGGTTTCTTGTTCATTGAGGAGATAAGTTAGGGATCTTTCTAAATTTTTTGGTTGAATTGATAAGTTACAAGCTCCTAACATTTCTAATACTCTAGCGGTGACATCTGCTGTATTAGGATCAATCATGGCTTTTAAATCGCCGTAGGGTATAGAATTGAGCCAATCTTGATTATTATCTACATCAAAAGCTGCCCAACCTCCTGGTTGACATTGCATAGATTCTATCCAGTTTAAGGCGCGAGTAATGGCTTGTTGTTTTAGTTTTTCGTTGGGTAATTTTGTTTGATGTAGTGCCATAACTACTACAGCAGAATCATCTACATCTGGATAAAAACAATTTTCAAATTCAAACGCCCATGCACCAGGTTCTCCCTGTTTATTTTTTACCGCCCAATCACCATAGTCTAAAATTTGTTTTTCTAATAACCATTCTCCGGCTTTGACTATTGCTGGGTCATCTGGTTGATAACCGGAATCTATTAAAGCGCGAATCGCCCAGGCTGTATCCCAAACAGGAGAAACACAAGGTTGAACACAATAACTATTTTCGGTTTCTAGGGCAAAATTGTCAACTGCTTTTAAGCCTCTTTCAATAATTGGGTCGTTGGGATTATAATCTAGACATCGCAAAGCTAGGAGGGAATTTAACATAGCAGGAATAATTCCACTCCAATCACCGGTGGCTTCTTGACGTTCTACAATCCATTTTTCGGCGGCTTTTATGCCCTGTTCTCGAAAGGGAACAAAATTTAAATTTTCTGCTAATTTAAAACCATGATCTAAGATGTTGAATATATCTGACCAATCGCCATTTTGAGGTAATTCCCAACGGACGTTATTTATGCCTTCTGCATATAATTCATCTAAATTAATTGGTTGGTCAATTTTAAAAATTGGTTTGCGATCAAAGACTATTAATAATGGTACTGTACTAGAGCGGGCCCAACTAGAAAGTTCATAGATATTGAAGGGGAAATTGTCGGGGAGGAGCATGACCCAAGATGGTAGAGAGGGTAGTCCGCGCCAGTTGTAGCAGCCAATCAGGGCTAGATGTAGTTTGGTGAAGATGCGGGTTTTGGTGATTCCACCTTTTTTTAATATTAGCGATCGCGCTTTAATCATAGCCGGATCTGATGTCGGTACACCCAACAATCTCAAGCCCATGTAAGCTTCTACGGTGATACTCAGTTCCCCACCATCACCATAAAACAGTTCCCAACCCCCATTTTCTAGTTGTTGAGAGCGTAGGTAAGCTTCCACTTTCTCCAAGGGTCTGATTTTATCTGTTCCCCAAATCTTATGCAGCAAAACGGCCTCGGCTGTAATGCTAACATTAGACTCTAATTCTCCCCACCAGTAACCATGAGGATTTTGAATTGAAAGCAAATGTTTTTGACTAGCTGTAATTGCTTCTTTAATCTGCTTGACTTTTACTTTGTCTTGTGTTTGCATTAAAAACTATTTCACCTCAACACCTGATATATAACTGTGGGAAAAAATTTTCTTTCCCAGATTGAGTAAATATTGTATTCTATCTGAGTCTCTAAGAGGATGTTTGAAAAGTTTCCGGCGATTATAAATCGCTACTACACAAACAAAGTCCGCCTGCGCGGACTAACGTCAAATAGAGGGTTTACAACCCACGCAGGTGGGTTTTGTCTGTATAGCCGCGACTTCTAGTCGCCAGGGCTTTTTTCGAGCGGGTTAAAATAGAAAATAAAGTATGAATATCTACAAAAATATCACTAATTGGCTAGAATTACGGGCATTTGCTCCTACTTACGCAGGGTGGGTGTTAATGGGTGTGGCTGTTTGTTATTTTGGGTCTGCTGTCAATACCATGGTAGGGTGGTTATACGTTATTAGTGGTGTTAGCTTCGCGCTGTTGGCTGTGTCAGCATTTTTGCCCCCGCGATCGCTATTGGGTTTAGTTGTCAAACGTCGTCCTATCCCACCAGTCACCGTAGGAGATGACCTGACGGTGGAAATAGAAATCCACAATCATAAACAGAACCCTGTCACTTTATTGCAAGTTACAGACATACTACCTTTTGTATTAGCCAAACCAGTTAGCCAAGCAATTGAGATCATCCCCGCAAAGGATAGTTATCTTTGGGTATATTATCAACCCACCCAACGCCGGGGCGTTTATCGTTGGCAAACTGTGGAACTGGGAACAGGTGCGCCTTGGGGCTTGTTTTGGTGTCGTCGTCAGCGAGATTGTACAGCTAGGGCAATTGTCTATCCAACGGTATTATCTCTTACCTCTTGCCCCTTGGTGGATGAAATGGGAGAAGATGACTCTCAAAGAGGAGATCCCCGTGGTAGACCTTTGCAGTTAGCAACCACAGGCTTAGTGCGATCGCTCCGTCCCTACCGTATTGGTGATCCTACTCGGCTGATTCATTGGCGTACCAGCGCTCGTTATGGAGAATTACGGGTGAGAGAGCTAGAAGTAATTACTGATGGACAAGATATAATTATTGCCCTAGATACTGCCGCCAATTGGGAACAAGAACAATTTGAACAAGCCGTGATCGCTGCGGCCTCATTGTATTTTTATGCCCAAAAGCAACAGTTACAAGTGCAACTTTGGACAGCAGCCACAGGTTTGGTTAAGGGCGATCGCACAATTCTCGAAACACTGGCCGCCACAAACCCTTTAGAAGACCCTAGTACAGTACCAGATACATATCCATTAATTTGGCTGACTCAAAACTCTATCACCCTCTCTTCCTTACCTTTGGGTAGTCGCTGGGTTTTATGGGAAAATACTTCTTCACCCTCACCACAGGCGATCGTTAACAGAGATTATCCCGGTATCATTTTACAAAATGAACAGGAATTACAACTCCAGTTACAAAAGCCTTTAAATTGATGGTAACGAACCGCAGAGAACGCAGAGAACACAGAGAAATAAGAGTTTGAGCGGTTTTTGCCTTGTCTATTTGCCAATTTCCAACTTTGGGGAAATCTCCCTAGCAAAAGCAGACTAAGACTGAGGTACAATGCAAAGAAATGTTTAAATAATGAGCAGCCGATTCAAATGATTTCATCAGAAGTTAACACAACATCCAGCGATAAAAGTCTAGAAGCAATGCGGCATTTTTCTGAACAATACGCAAAGCGGACTGGAACATACTTCTGTTCAGAACCTTCCGTTACTGCTGTCGTCATTGAAGGATTAGCCAAACATAAAGATGATCTTGGCGCACCTTTGTGTCCCTGTCGTCATTATGAAGATAAAGAAGCTGAAGTCAACGCTGCCTTTTGGAACTGTCCCTGTGTACCCATGCGCGAACGCAAAGAGTGTCACTGTATGCTATTCCTCACCCCTGACAACGAGTTTGCTGGTGACAAACAAGAAATTTCCCTAGCAACCATTAAAGAAGTGCGAGATAGTATGGGATGATTGAAACCATGCCCCAGGAGTTTTGGCAAGGCGTAGAACAGTTCAATGCTGGAGAGTTTTACGCTTGCCATGATACTTTAGAAGCTTTGTGGATTGAATCAACTGAGCCAGAAAAAAGCTTGTATCAAGGAATTTTGCAAATTGCGGTAGCACTATATCATCTCGGTAATCGCAATTTGCGGGGAGCAATGATTTTATTAGGAGAAGGTAGCAATCGTCTACGACGTTACCCAGAAAGTTTTGGCGGTATCAATGTAGAAGAATTATTAATTGAAAGTGTCACACTTTTAAAAACACTCCAACAAACAGACCCAGAGCAGATTACTACTTTTAATTTGGCTGAAAATCCTGCCTGGATCATACCTAAAATTTCTTTACTCTCTTGACTGCCCCCTACCTCCTGACTCCTGACTCCGGTCACTGAGCGTAGCCGATAGCGTAGCGTGGCGTTAGCCATAGTGCTGCCTCCTAGCCCTAACGAAAGGACTTTTTCCGCAAACCCTAAATATTATTCAAATCCGTGTAATCATTTAATCCGTTTTAATCAGTGATTTATCTTTTCTCAATTCTAACCACCACACACCAACGGCAAATAATGTAGAAATAACCAAGAGAACAGCTACCACACGAAAGGTAATTTGTGTGCCAAAAACTAAGGATTTTATAGGTGCATTGGTAACATCAATACCCGATATTAAGTTAGCATGAGTAATAGTGATAAAAGAGAATAAAGCACCTACCAAAGGTACACCTGCTATTTGTCCTAATATTCGTGACAACGATAATAACCCAGATGCAATACCTAACTGGTCTTTTGGCGCTGCCCCCATGATGGCACTATTGTTAGGTGATTGGAACATTCCTACCCCTAATCCATAGGGAATAATCTCTATAATATAATTTATTGTAGTTAATTCTGTATCAAAGGTGCTGACCAATAAACACCCGATCGCCATTAAGATTAATCCCATTAAACTAATACTACGCGAACCATAACGATCAGAAAGAAAGCCGGCAATGGGGGCTGTTAAAACAATAATTATGGGTGGTATTGCTAACAATAAACCTGCTTGTTCTGTCGGATAGTTCTGAACTAACTTGAGGAAGAATGGCAACATAAATATAACTCCTGCCATCACAAAATTCCCTAGAAAACGTAGTGTTAAACCTAAACTAAATTCTAGGGATTTAAATATCTTGAAATCTAACATGGGATCTGGTAGATTTGTTTCTGCTAATAAAAAACCAATTAAGCTGATTACAGAAGCAACAATTAAGGTTAGGGCTATTTGATAACTAAAATTTTCACTCTGTAATAAAGTTATACCGAGTGTAAAGCAAGTTAAAGTGAGGGTGAGGATTAATGTACCTATCCAATCAAAGGTTTGTTTACCGGGAATAATCACAGAAGAGGGGACAAAATAGGCAACTATTGAACAACCAATAATCCCAATGGGAACGTTAATTAAAAAGATTAAAGGCCAGTCTCCAAGACTAATTAATAATCCTCCTATTGTTGGACCAAGCATAATTCCTAGTCCAAATATACCGGCTCTAATACCCAATCCTAATCCCCTTTCTTCTGGGGGAAATACTTCTACAATCATTGCTGTTCCGAGTCCTGAAATGAAGGCTGCACCTAGTCCTTGAAGAAATCGAAAGATGATTAAAAAATGTACTGTTGGTGCAATTCCACAGAATAGAGAACTAATGGTGAATACTATTAATCCAGTGATATATAGCCATTTTTTGCTCCACATATCGCCCAATTTGGCAGCACTGAGGACAAATATAGCGATCGCTAACAGATAACTTAACACTACCCATTGAATCATCGCAAAGCTTGTGTGGAGCGATTCTACCATTATTGGTAAAGCTAGGTTAATAATGTAAACATCTAAAGCCAAGATAAATACACCAATACCAACACCCAGCATCGTCCACCATTTACTAACTTTTCGTGTTGTTTGGGTTAATTGGTCAAATTCTACTTCTAGAGATTTTGATTTTATTTCTGTCTTCATCTCAATTACCTAAAATTCTAAAATGTCTTAACTCCAACAGCAGCCGTATAAATTTCTTTAGGAATAGGAAGAATATTCATGCAGCAGCGTTCTATAATTTCCGGTAGTTCTTTTTCAATATTTATTGGTGTTCCTCTTTTGGCGATCGCTTTAATTTCTTGGAGAATTTTATCAACTAAATCTCTGTTTTCTGCTATCTCTCCCCGGCCAATCTGCTTCACAGCTATTTCTACCGCAGTATGTCCTGATTGCATCCCCAAGGCTACACTACTTTTGATCCCTAAAATTTCTGGATCTATACTTTGGTAAAGCATTTCATCTTTCGATACTGCTTTGACATGAACACCTGCATAATGAGTAAAGGCATTTTTCCCCACTACTGGACAATGGGGAGGAATAGATATATGGGTATGATGACTGACAAATTTATATAAATCATTGAGATAATTAAGCTCCCAGTTTGTTTTTTCTTCGATCATTTCTGTTAAATTTATCAGCAATTCGGCTAAGTCAACTATGCCGGCTCTTTCTCCCAATCCCATTACAGATGTGTCGATAATCTCTGCTCCACCCCGATAAGCATCTAGGGCATTTGCTAAGGCTAATCCCCGATCATTATGACAATGAACTGCTATTTGGGGATGTAAATTTTCCTTGGCTAGTTCTTCTTTCAAGGTTTTCACACAATTATAAATGCTACGTTGGGGATGAAAGGGCATTGTATATCCAGTTGTATCAGCGATACTAATAATATTCACTCCAGCCCTAACTGCTGCACTTGCGGCTGCAACTACATTTTCAATGGGCGATCGCACTGTATCTTCTGGTGTATATCTAATTAATAAATCCTGCTTCTGCTCTCTGGCATAACTAATAACTTCGACTATTTTCGCGATCGCTTCCTCTAAACTAATATTGTAGTCTTGATGTAACCTTCTTTGCGAAACACTGAAAAATATACCTAAAAAATCTACTCCACAATCTAAGGCTCTATTCACATGATCTATTCTGCACAGCGAATGAGCGCCTATTTTAGCTTTGAGTCCAGCTTTGCTAATTTTGCTAATAGCAAGGGCAATTTCCCTATCTACTGCGGGATTTCCAGCCTCAATAATATCAACTCCGATTTGATCTAAAAACTGCGCGATCGCTAACTTTGTTGGCGGAGTAAAATAAACTCCAGGAGTTTGTTCTCCTTCTCTCAAGGTAGAATCAAGAATTTGAATCATATCTGCTATGAATTGAGAAATATATTGTCAACAACACTCGTTTATAGGTAATTAAATTAATAGTGTAAAGCTATTATTCAATAAATTGCTTTAACACCCATGTTAAGTAAAAAAATATACTATTACAATTCAATTAAACTAAACTAAGGTTAGCACAACTTATACACCATAGAATTGGACTTAACGAATTTATCAAGATTAGGACTTACCCATTGACAGAATCTATTAGGGTTATAGGTTTTATCACTGGTAGGGTGCGTCAGACCCGATAATTTAGCATCTAACAGATTTTTTCTATCTGACGCACCGCACTAATAGGCGATTTCAAAAGCCTGAAACTAGGCAATTTCCTATCTGGATTATACATCTGGTGAAAAATAATGTAGAGCCGAGAATCCCTACATGAGGAACGTCTCTACAAGGATTGTGGATAACGCATACTTAGTTGAAGGAGATGTCTATTGTGTACACAGTAAAATCCAAGTGATCAACCCTCGTTAAGTTGACACCCATAAAAACATTAAAAATCCCTCAGTATTATAAAACCGAGGGGAGCTATTTTGTACAAATAAAGTTAAGTGTTGACCAATACAGAAAATATGCTATAATTACCTGCGGTAGTCAACAAGGGTTTAGTAGTAATCGTGTTGTCTTTCTAACTCTGGCTGGGTCATGACAAAGTTAGAAGAATCATAGAGATAACGGCTTGCTTCTTCCTCTAGTCGATGAATCAGATAAGCCTCAATAGCGTTACTGTTTCTCAATGCGGCTAGATACCCATCCAAATACATCCGCATATCATCCATGCGATAACCGCGATTCCATAGCTCGACGAAGGCATCGGTGAGTCTTTGGTAATAGCGAATGGTTTGTGTGTCTTGGAGCATAACTGCTGTATTTATCTCTTTAGAATGAGAATTGTAATTGATTCACACAAAAAAGTGAAGTCTTACATCCTTCTTTAGTATTAACTCAAAGTTAACATTTTGGCATTGGTTGATACCCCCAAAGCCAAAACTTTAATTGGGGAGTGGCTTGGGGTAAGCCATAAAGGTTTTTTTGTGATAATTTAATTAGGGTTTGCGGAAAAAGTCTTTTCATTAGGGCTAGGAGTCAGGAGTCAGGAGTCAGGAGTCAGGAGGAAGAATTAGAAGGAGATTAGAATAGTCTCGAATCTTGGTAAATGAACAGTTTTTGATGATTTCATCGCTTATTACTTGCATCTTCTCCAACTTTTTCAGCCTGAAACTGTTGATATATCTAGGTTTTTGGTTTATATGCCTAACGGCACGCTACGCTATCAGCAAACCCTAATTATTTATTTTCTTCCCTGTTCCCTGACTTTACTTTGATGTCACAAGCATAACAAAAATTTAACAATATAACTAACTTGGCTGTGGTTAAAGCCTAAATTAAAGTTATTGCAAGTTTTTCTATAGTAAAATATGAAGATAATAGCACTTGAAGTAACCAAGGCTACAAAACCTTGGGCGTGAGATTGTTAATTTGAGAGTCATCGACGCTAAGGGGTCTTGACACTGTGGGTTCGGTTTGTATAGAAATCGTTGAGGGGAATCCCCATCTTAGATCATTGTTGGGTTGGCACTTGCAACAATTAGAATACCGAGTGCATCAAGCCGCTAGTATTTATCAAGCAAGGGAATTATTCCTCAGCTACCAACCAACGCTCGTGATTCTAGATGCGGATTTATCGGATGGTGATGGGATTGAGTTTTGTCGTTGGTTGCACCGTCAGCAACAGCCTTTAATTTTGATGCTTTCTGCCAAAAATAATGAAGCTGATATTGTTGCGGGGTTGAAAGCGGGAGCAGATGATTACTTGAGTAAACCTTTTGGGATGCAAGAGTTTTTAGCCAGAGTAGAGGCTTTAATTCGTCGCAATCGCACACCTACAGCACCAGCTTATTTAGATTATGGCACATTGCAAATTGATTTAGTACAGCGCCGTGTGCGTTTTCAAGGAGAATTTATTGATTTAACACCCCAAGAGTTTAGTTTATTGTATGTTTTAGCCCAAGCTGGGGGTGTTCCTTTAAGTAGATCGGAATTACTGCGTCGTGCTTGGCCTGACGCAATTGATAACCCCCGGACTATTGATACTCACGTTTTATCACTACGAAAAAAAGTAGAACTTGATCCGCGTCAACCTAGTTTAATTCAAACTATCCGTAATGTGGGATATAGATTTAACATGGAAATTCTCAATACTAATGTTCCCCAACCACCAGCCAAGTTGGAGTTGGCAAAAGAGAGATTTAGCAATCAACGTCCTACATTGACTACTCAAAGATCATAAGTAGGGATTTTCAGCGATCGCTCTCTGTGTAATATACCAAAAAGAGCGATCGCTTTTATTATTAAGTTAGTCATGGTGCAACATCAAAAGATTGACCTACAACCGTAGGGTGTGTCAGACAAAACGATTTAGGCTAAGATCATTAAATTTAAAATTCTGACGCACCTTATTTAATCTAACTGGCAACTTATGGTTAATTAGGAAGTGAGTGCTAAAGATTGTCTGGCTAATTGTTCAATTATAAGCGATCGGCAAAGTGCCTCAATTTTGTTGTTTCCACCGATATCAAAAAATATATGCAGCCATTCATCCGGGGAAAGAGAGAGGTTTTCTATCCAAGGGGAGGGGGTGACTTTACCCCAGCCAATAATTGTGCCAAGATTAGCCGGGATTCCTTCTAAGTCGTTAAGATTTGAATTAAGTTGTATATCGAGCCGAATGCAGGATTTCAGGATTACTTTTAAGACTTGTTGGGTGGCAGCAATTTCAGAATTTATATTAGTTGGATTAAGTTCCCAGTAGTAATTAAAATTGAGGATATAATCATGGGGAAATTGCCACCCCATTGAGAGCAATTCTGCTTCAGTAAAGTCATAAGTTAAAATGTTACCTGACGGCATGGTTTAGTAGTTTGGAGAGGCGAAAGTTATTCATTGAGATAGTTCTTCTTCTAAACGTTGTCTTCCCCTTGCTTTGATGGAGGTGAGTAAAGAAGGTAAGCTATTTTCGTCATACTCTGTATATTCTCCTTTTTCGAGTTGTTCAATACCTGCGGCTATATCCTGTTTTAAGGATATAAAATATTGTTGTTTTTGTTGTGATGTTAGGGAAGAAGGTTGAATTTTTTTTATCAGAATTTGGTATTCTTCTTGGGAAAGGGAAAGAATAATTTGAGCGAGGGAGTCTAGGAGTTTGGTGTTAATGGTAGAGGTAGGTTGATTCATAATTAAGTATGTGGCTGTTGTAGGAATCAATAATGCAGCTTGTTAACTGGTCTAATTATACCAAAAAGAGCGATCGCTTTTATTATTAAGTTAGTCATGATGCAACATCGAAAGATTGACCTACTAGAATTAAGTCTTGTGTTTCTTGTTTTTCTAATTTAGCTTTAATAGTTTCAAATTTCCTGATTGTATCTGGGTGATAATAACGTTCACCGCAATTATCACAAACTAAAGCACTGATTTTTAATGTTGCGGTATTACCACCACCTCTAATAATTTCAATGACTTTTTTTTCTAAAAGATTGCCATTACAAACAACACATTTATCAATGGGAATCATAATTATTACTTCCTATATGTTATATTAGGTCATTAACCAGAAAAGAAATAATTTAGTCTAATTGGGATCTCCGTATATTTTTCTAATACGCCAATTAATCCATTTATTTGAATCAGGACGATAGACAGTAATTAGCACGGCGAACCCTGTATCCTTATTATATGCCCACACACTATGAATAGGATCGCCTTTCTGATTATGTCCATAAATTAAGCAACTAGGATAGGGAGTATCTTTGGGATAGTCTTCAATTATCTCTCCTACAGTGACAGAAAAATTAATTTCGTCTATAACTAGATTATCTTTCTCTGCTTCTTCTTTTGCATGACGAGTCACAACTAGCTGATTTGATTTAATCGCTACAATAATATTGTTAATCATTATAATAAATTAAGTTGTAGGAATCAATAATGCAGCTTGTTAACTGGTCTAATTATACCAAAAAGAGCGATCGCTTTGATTATTAAGTTAGATATGATGCAAAATCGAAAGATTGGCCTACATCTGTAGGGTTATATTCAGACACAACAATTTAGGCTAAAATCACTTGCCAATAATTTATTGTTACTAAAAGTTCTTAGTTAACAAAGTATCCACATCACTGGGAAACGGGCAAATATCAGAAAAATAAACATCAGGATAACCATCTCTCACATTTTCTAATGCCATTTCATAACTTTTAGAGAGAATTTCTAAAACAAAACTTTTTAAACTTGGTGAATCTTCTAACTCAATTTGTAACCTTTGTCGAAAATTTCTAATTTCAATTTCCCAACCCCGATAACAGTCTGATATTGGTACATAACACCGCTTTAATAAAAGTTCCAATAAACGTACTAAAAAAATCCGCACAGTTTTACGGTGACTTTTTCCCAAAGATTCTACCTCTTCAATTAAGTTTTCCCAGTCTAAATTTTCGTTGTCTCTTGCTTTTAATTTACTGACTGTATCTTCAGTCCAGAGATAAAAATCTTCATCATATAGATTTTTTACTGGTGTTTTAATCATAATTTGTATCTCCTAGTATAACTTTAGCCTTGGTAATTAAGGCTCGGGCGATCGCTCTCTTGTAATATACCAAAAAAGAGCGAGTTTTCACCGACATCAAAAAATATATACAGCCATTCTATTTATGTTGATCGTATAAGACAATACAGTTTTATTGAATGGAAATTTTGGCAAATTGGCAGCCATAATTGCTGCGTTGTAGTTTTAATAGAAATATCAACAAGGGAATAGGATTGTCAAGCAGTTATGAGAGGAATGGATTTGTGCCAACCCTCAAAATTCCTACCCCGTTGCCAGTTGTTGAGAGAGTGCAGTTAAACATCTCTACAAATTGCTGCATTCTCTCACCGCTTCACGACAACTGGCTAATAATCTCACAGCAAAAATATGGTATTCGATTAGTTAATTTCATGAATACCTCAAAGTGTACATTGTTTAATTGTGTTTAGATGACAATCTGAAAACCAAATTTTTTAATCACTCAGCATTTGGGATATGATTGCATCGGCTTGTAATCTTTTATAGGTCAAACGGATGAGATTTGCAGAATCAAATAACCCACAAACATAACAGGCATAACCTAAAGCATCTAATAACATTAAAGTAGTCACACCTTCTAAAGCTAGAGATGAGATGAACTTTGTTAATCCATGATCGTTAGGGTTGACATCTATGGGCATTGCCAACAGCAAAAATCGAAAACAATCGACGGAGACAATCATCCCGTCTAATTCATGGTTTTCTGTTGCTAGATGAACAATACCTAGCATAATCTGATTGGGGGTGATGCCCTCTCTGATGAGGAGGCTAAATAAGGATACTAGATACTCAGGAGTGTGGTGGTCAAGTTTAAAGTTCATAATGCTGACCTATTTAGGTGTAACAATAAACGACGATTTTTTTGCAGATCCGGAAAAATTTGAGGCATTTTTTTTTATTTTTTGGTAGCGAGTGCATCCAAATTGATTAGATATTGATTTATTCAATCCAGCAAGAAGGGTGATACACTCTTTCCATACGGCTACTTGACTGGGATTGGTTTGTAACACTTTATTATTTTTGTCGAATATATATGCGTAAATCAGGTTTAATTTTAGCGATCGCTCCCATCATATTTACTCTAAGTGCTTGTAACGGTGAATCGCAAACAACTACAACCAGTACATCTCCAGCACCAGTAACTCGTAATCTCTGGGATGGGATTAAAAGCCGTAATCAAATCATCTGTGGTGTTAGTGGTGAATTACCAGGATTCAGTTTTGTGGGGACTGATGGTAAATATAGTGGGATTGATGTGGATATTTGTCGGGCTGTAGCTGCGGCTGTGTTTGATAATCCTAATGCTGTGGAATATCGCAATCTCAATGCTAAAGAACGGTTTACAGCTTTACAAACAGGGGAAGTAGATATTCTTAGCCGTAACACTAGCTGGACTTTTAGCCGTGATACTTCCCAAGGTTTAAATTTTGCTCCCGTGGTGTTTTATGATGGGCAAGCGTTAATGGTTCGCCAAAATAGCGGGATTAAATCTTTAGCAGACCTACAAGGAAAGGCGATTTGTGTCCAAACGGGTACTACCACTGAACAAAATTTAGCGGACCAAATGCGAAAACGGGGTATAACTTACAAACCGATTGTTTTTGAAGATATTAACGTTACGTTCGCAACCTATCAGGAAGGGCGTTGTGACGGTGTTACGGCTGACCGTTCGGCTTTGGTTGCCAGAAGGTCAACTCTGCCAAAACCTGAAGATAACACCATTCTCGATGATGTTCTTTCTTCAGAACCTCTTGCTCCAGCAGTAGCAAAAGGGGATGCAAAGTGGGCTGATATAGTGAAATGGACGATTTATTCTCTGGTAAAAGCCGAAGAGTTGGGGATTAATTCTCAAAATGTTACTCAGTTAGTTAGTAGTAACGACCCAGATATCAAGCGTTTTTTGGGTGTAGAAGATAATTTAGGTGAGGGATTAGGTTTAACTAAGGATTTCGCTGCACGGATAGTTAAGCACGTTGGTAATTATGGAGAAATTTACGATCGCAATTTAGGAACTAAAACTAAACTTAATTTACCTCGTGGTCAAAATCAACTCTGGTCAAATGGTGGGTTGTTGTATTCTCCACCTTTTCGGTAAACAGATTTGATGTATAGCAGGAGGCAGGAGGCAGGAGGCAGGAGTCAGGAGGCAGGAGTCAGGAGTCAGGAGTCAGGAGTCAGGAGTCAAACCCTGTTTTAGCAGGACTAAAAAACCTCAAACTCTTATTTCTCCGCGTCCTCTGCGTCCTCTGCGGTTTGATATTCCGTGATTAAAAAAACCCAACATTTTGGGGATTGTGTTGGGTTAGGGGATTAACTTTTTCAGCTAAATGCTAAATGCTGGACGGTGCTGAATCCAAGGTTTAGCGGCTTCTATTTGGGCAGCGAGACTAATGAGAGTAGACTCAGCCGCAGGTTTACCAATTAGTTGTACACTGATGGGTAAGCCATGACTATCAAAACCCATAGGAATAGCGATCGCTGGCAACCCAGTCGCATTGGCCACAGGACATGGTGCAACCCAATTCATAATATTTTGAAATGCCTCTTCTGGACTTAAATTAGCATATTCACCAACCATAATCGGTGAGTGCATATAAACAGGCAAAACTAGCACATCTACGCTATCAAAAAACGCCACAATCTGCCTTGAAAAAATCTGCATTTTAGAAAGCGCGTTTAAATAGTCAGCTACCGAACCAGTTCTAGCTAACAACCAGCGATTTATCGGTTGTAAAGCCGACGCAGGAAGTCCAGATGCAGCTACTCCCGATTGCCATACCATTTGAAATGGTTCTATTAACCCACTAAAATCGGGGCATTTTTGCTCAACTTGGTGCCCAAATTGTGATAGTAACTCAACAGTTTGTAAAACCCCTTGCTGACAGTTAGCGTCTGCTTCCCCAAAGGGAATGATCCCCGTGCTAAAGGCAATTTGCAAAGTACCAAGTTTTTGTTGAGTAGCAGCGAGAAAGCTTGGTTCTGGATTAGGTAGCCAATAAGGATCACCAGTCACATAACCAGAGATTGTGTCTAACATTGCGGCTGCATCAGCCACAGTTCTGGCAATTGGTCCATTGACAGCTATTCCCCCCAAGCGATCGCCCACCGGGGCTTTTGTGACTCTGCCCCTGGATGGTTTAATCCCTACCAAACCACAACAAGCCGCAGGACCACGAATAGAACCACCACCATCAGAACCTTGAGCGATCGCACATAATCCGGCTGCCACAGATGAAGCTGCACCACCACTAGAACCACCGGGGGTATATTCTAAATTCCAAGGGTTTCTGGCTGCGGGAAAGCCTGTAGGCTCACTGTAAGGTAAAGAACCTATTTCGGAAGTTGCGGTTTTGCCGAGAATAATAAACCCGGCTTTTTTAATTAGCGTTACTACGCCATCATCATAGTCAGGGATGTTATTCAGCAAAGCGGTATTACCGTAGGTACAACGAACACCAGCTACAGGATTCAAGTCTTTAATCGAAATCGGGACACCAAAAAATGGTGGTAATTCTGAAGTCGTAGCTAGTAATTCTGTTTTACTGGTGGCTTCAGCGATCGCCCTTTCTGCCGTAACCGTAAAATAACTTCCTAGTTGGGGGTTTAAACGCTCAATTCGGTCTAAATATATTTCTACCAGATCCAGGGGTGAGACTTCCTTGTTGCGAATCAACTGCGCCAATTCTAGGGCTGGAGTAAAAGCTAAATCAATTTTATTCATTTTTTTTAATCAACAACACCATACACCCTATACCCTACATCCTACAATCTACACTGGATTTGCAATTTGCCATAACTGTTTGGTCATTTGGCAAGAATTGGGTTAAAATGAGCGATCGCATATAGTAAGTAATGCCCGGATATTTCCCGGAGGTGTAATTGACCAAGTTCATTTTGAAAATTCTCTGGTTAGACGAGAACGTTGCTCTAGCAGTCGATCAAGTTGTCGGTAAAGGCACCAGCCCTTTGACTAAATACTTTTTTTGGCCCAGAAATGATGCCTGGGAAGAATTAAAAAAAGAGTTAGAATCCAAACACTGGATTACAGATGTTGATCGCGTTGAATTGCTTAATAAAGCAACAGAAGTGATTAACTACTGGCAAGAAGAAGGCAAAAACCGTCCCATGGCAGAAGCTCAGTTGAAGTTTCCAGAAGTTACCTTTACAGGTAGTGCTTGAGTATCACTTAAATACCTGTCGCTAGAATTTGCCCATCTGCACTGAAGGCGACTATCAAAACTGCCCATGTATGACCCAAAAGGTTGCTTAATCAGCTATAACATGGGTGGTTTTGAATTTCTTTAAATCCCACATTCACTAAGTTTAAAACTCAGGGTTTTGATCTCACCAATTACCCATTATAATTCAGGCGCTTGCAATTAACTTCGCAATTTGCTAATATTATTCCATGCAAAATCTAAAGCCTAACTTCTTCCTATTAATTAGGCAAGGCTTTTAGTTACTGAACATGAAATCAGGAGAAAAGATGATGAAAAGTATTTTTATTTGTATACGAGGAAAACCTGATTATGCGAATTGTTACCAAAACCAGGCTCAAGAACGCTTGTGAAAAGTATCCAGACGCTCAAGGAAGTATACAAACCTGGATAAAACTTGTAAAATTACAAGAATGGAATAGTTTTACGGATGTTAAAACTACTGTACCTTTTGCACCTGACCAAGTTAAAAACTTTGTCATTTTTGATATTGGAGGAAACAAATACAGATTGATAACCTGTATCAATTATAAGAAGAAAGCTATATATATTCGTGGCTTTCTTACTCATGCAGAATATAGTAAAGATAACTGGAAGAATGACGAATGGTTTGATAGCTAACCTGAATTAAAATGCCATTATTGAAAACTAGGATTAACGTTTATTAATCTGAGTTTGATTAACCAAATAATCCCATCAACATGAAATGCTAAATCAAAACACTAGCTATATAGAATTAATTACGTCTTTTCCTCCTCGTACCATAAAATCTGAAGAAGATTTAGAAAAAACTCAAGTAGTTGTTGATAAACTTCTTGATAAAGGAGAATTAACAGAGGCGGAAGAAGATTATTTGGATCTGTTGGGAATTTTAATCCATGAATATGAGCAACAACAAGATTTAGTTCCTGATATTTATGGAGTAGACCTTCTCAAAGTTCTGATTGCAGAATTAAATCTCAAACAAAAAGATTTAGTCCCTATCTTTAAAACCGAATCCATTGTTTCTGATGTACTCAATGATAAACGTAAATTAACTGTTGAACATATCCAAAAACTTGCAGAGTTTTTTAAAGTTTCACCTGCTGTATTTTTTCCAGAAAATCCCTTACAGCAAGATTTTTTAGAGGCTGCTTAAAGTTTGACAATCAAGACATTTACCAAGTGAAATGTAATACTTGTCAGTTAAGCTAAAAACATTAAATCAGGTAGGTTCGGTTGACGTTAGGAAACCCAACATTTACGGGCTTTTGTTGAGTTGCGCTGTCGCTTGACCCAACCTACAAAAACTGTACCTTTTGCACCTGACCAAGTTAAAAACTTTTAATAGGAATCCGAATTGAAAACTTTGTTCCGACTCCTGGAGTTGAAAAACAACTTATTTCACCATTATGCTTTTCCGTAATAATTTGATGACTAATAGCCATTCCCATCCCCGTACCCTTGCCAATAGGTTTTGTTGTAAAAAAGGGATTAAAAATCTGCTTTTGAACTGATTCAGGCATCCCTGGTCCATTGTCAGCAATGCTAACTTCTACCCATTTTGAATTAATTACGGTGGTAGAAATTGTAATACAACTGGTATGATTTTTAATTTTTGGATCTGTCTGATTATGATTAAATTCTTCTATAGCATCAATGGCATTTACTAAAATATTAAGAAATACTTGATTGAGTTGAGCCGGATAGCAACTGATTAGGGGTATATTCCCGTATTCTTTAATTAATTTAATTGCAGAATCATCAGAGTTAGCTTTCAAACGATGTTGCAAAATTAATAATGTGCTTTCTATGCCTTCATGAATATCTATGCCTTGAGTTTGTAATTGATCTAAACGGGAGAATGTTCGCAAAGATTTGACGATTTCTTGAATGCGTTCAGTCCCGATTTCCATTGAAGAAAGTAATTTTATAATATCTTCTTTGAGGAATTGTAAATCAATATCTGCAACTTTATCTTCAATAGCTACATTGTCACCAGGAAATTCTTGCTGATAGAGTTCTACCAATTCCAACAGATTTTGAGTATATTCTTTAATATGAATAACATTACCAGAAATAAAGTTCACGGGATTGTTAATTTCATGGGCAATACCAGCCATCAACAAACCCAAACTAGCCATTTTTTCACTTTGAATCATTTGGGATTGAGAATACTGGAGTTGTTCTAAGGTTTCTCTTAGTTGTGATGTTCGCTCTTCTACCCTTTGTTCTAATTGTTCATTAGTCTGTTCTAAGGCAGTAAATGATTCGCGCAGTTGTTGTGCCATTTTATTAAATACCTGCGCTAAAACCCCCATTTCTTTGACATTTGCAGGTTCTACAGTTTGGTTTAAAGCCCCATTAGCGATCGCTTCCGATGCCTGAATTAAGTGTAAAATCGGCTGGGTAATCCATTGTGAGGTATAAATTCCTAAAACAATGGCTACTATTAATGCTATTAGGCATAAAAAGATAGTCAATCGAGTGTTAGCCTGAATTGCTGCCATAAAATCTGATTCAGGAATCACCACCACACTCAACCAATCAATCCCTCTAGTATCTTGAATGACTGATAATTGAACAAACTGCTGCTGACCATTAAGTGAAAAATTAATTTGTTCATTGCCTTGAACATTCCGAAAATCACCGAATTTTTGTAACACGGTTTGGGCTGTGGAATGAATAATTGGATTTTCTGCTTTGATTGCCGGAATTAAAGTGAGTTTTTGATCTTTAATCAGATAAGGTCGCTCAATTACTGAACTAACAATTAAATTACCTGACCGATCAATAATAAAAGTTTGACCAGTCCGCCCAATTTTTAAATTTTTCAAAAATTCATGGATTTTTTCAATCCTAAATAGAGCATTCTGCACCCCCAGAAATTTGCCAGTTTTACTGTAAATAGGCTCAGATAAAGAAATTGCTACTGATGAAAAATTAAAACTGGCACTGATATAAAGATCACTCCATACTGGTTGATTGGCCTTAATAGGAGCCAGATACCAGGGACGATTTCGGGGGTCAAATTTTTGAATTTTTAACAGTTGAGATGGCTTACCTTGATCATCAAGCTCTTGGATGCGTCGATTGGGTAAATTAGCTGCTTCTCCAATGCGAGAGACAATTTTTTTATTTTGTAAGCGTTCTACACCAAGACTCGTACCTTGAGGAGTGCCGATTTGAAGATAATCTGTGGTGTTTTGCTGAATTAAGCGCCAAAATAATTGCTGTAATACCTGTAAATCTGTCAATTTAATGTGTTCTTCTGCAATAGCGATCGCTATAGTATGGTTAACCACATAATGTCTATCTAGAAATACCAATACTTGCTGACGAATGCGATTACTTGTTTCTTCCCGTAATTGACTTGCTACATCATTAATTGCCTTTTCACCATTACGCAGAGAGAAATAACCAGTTAATCCAACTGCTAAACAAATCTGTATAACAAAGGGAACAACCAAAATCAACCGCAGGGGAATCTGCTTGGTCATATTGATACGGATATGTTTTTCAGGTGTTAGACCCATAATTTTGATATAAAAGGTTTTGGCTAATAGTGTGTCCAGATATTAAAAATTAAACGTTGTTCTAAATCCACCGATCACAATATCTTCGTTATCAGCATCCTGATTAGGCGCTGTAATCCAAATAACAGAGGGGGTAATGGAGAGGTTCCTTGTAATTTGATGTCTATAATAACCTTCAATATGTAGTGATGTGTCTTTTTTAAATTGCTGATAGGGTAGTTCACTTCTCACACCTGTAAGAGTAGGTTCTACTCCCACAATTAAGCCTCCTTGATTTCCCTGTTTAAACAAATCAGGAAAGGCTGTTTGAATTGAGTAAGTCCAAATATCAGCATCTCCTTTTCCTAGTAGTCTGGCTTGAATTAAATTAGCCCAACCGCCAACTAAAACCTTGGGAGTAATGGCAAAATAGCCGCCAATTTGATAAGCATTGGTGCTAACGGCAGAAGCCTCATCAAACAATACACCAGCATCATCAAACCGATTGGCTAAAGCTGTACCAACAAAACCATTACCTCTAAAGGTTTGACCATTGTTAAAACCGAAATTACCAGGAGCAAAGTAACCGTGTTGATATAAAAGTTGTAAGAACAAACCAGGATTGGGATTATAGTTAATTTGGGCAGCAGCAACGTAGTCTCCATTAAATAGACCTCCTGCTTGGGATTCATTAGCAAAGGTAGATAGGTAGGTCAAGGTTAAAACAGTGGAATCAAAAATTTTAGAACTAGCTGAAACTCCTGTTCCAGCGCCTACTAAATAAATGGGGGGGGCTTCAGCAAAGGTACTTGTGGGACCAAGACCAATTCTATAATAAGGGGCAAATCGAGAGAGTAAGACAGGGCTAAAACGATAGCGATTAGCGGCAACTACGTCTATAATTAAATTTTTGCCGACGGGAAATTGATATTCCAAACCTATTATTCTCGCATTACCAAAGGTATCACCTGAACCTGTGGTATCACTAGCACCTTCCCTAGTTGAACCAACATTTCTCCCATTATTGTTGGTGGTTAATTCTGCAAATTCTGAATTTGTACTACCAATAGCTGTCAACAATAAATCTTTACCTGTGAAGCTAGTCAGCAACCCTAAAAAGAGGTTATATTGCATATTAGCTTGAGGATTTCCATCACCTGAAAAATAGGTATTGGTTTGAACTCTTAAATTTCCGAATAGTTTGGTGGTGGTGGAAAATTGATTTGTTTCTAGTTTGGTGATATTACTTTCTAAGGTATCTAGTCTATTGCTTAATGTTGCTAAGTCACCAGAAAATTCCTGTTGTAAACGCTGTAAGGTAATCAAGTCTTGCTGATTAACTAGATCCTTGGTTGATGTGGCAATTAGTTCATTAATTCGCTCTAAACAAGCATTTAAACCTGCGGCAAATTCATAACGGCTGATGGGACGATTACCACGATAGGTATTGTTCGGATAACCTGCAATACAACCATATCGTTCAACTAGGGATTGTAAAGCTTGAAATGCCCAGTCTGATGAAGAAACGTCTTGTAATTGAGAAACATTGGTGAACTGAGCTACAGGGTCAGTATTGTTACTTATATCATCAATGGGTAAATTAGGGGTTGTGGGAATGGAGATACCTGTTTGAGGTTTTGGGGTTGGTAATTCTTGTTCAATTTTATTGCCAAGTATAGGCGATATCTCTGCTTCTAAGGGTGACTGAGCGATCGCTGGTGTTAAAGTAGAAATTAACAATTGGGAAACTAAAACTATCAGTCCCATGCTCGAATTGGAAAAATATTGTTGTTTCATATTGAATATGAATTGATTGCCTTGTTTTTTTTGATAATTAGCTCTGTATACTAGCAGAATTTGGTTGATAGGAGTTATGCATTGACAGAATCTATTACATCAAGGTTATAAATTGTATCTCTTTTAGGATACCTCAGACCCACATAGTCTTTATAATTCTTTTAGCTTCTGTAGAAATCGAACATGATTAACTAAAATCAAAAGCTTTGCTGGGAGGTGAACCTAGTACACAAAACTGATTCTTGCCATTTACCCGGCAAATACTTACTTAAATATTCAGCTTTGAGCAATTTTTTCCATCTCTAAACTAAAAAGGAAATTAACTATATGACACATCCCATAGGTTCTTTGCCAACAAACTCATCCGGCACCGAGACTGATTCTAGTCACTCCGATGAAACAAAAGACTATTCTATATTCAACAACACATTGGCGGGTAATTATCTAATAGTCCCCCAAGACGCTCCCCCAGATAAACGTCCGGCCATCTATACATCTGGTGACTTATACACCTTCCTACTCACCACCAAAGAAACCAACTTCGGATTAAATGCCTTTGATTTCTTTATTCCCACTGCTGGCGGTCCACCACCACACATTCACAACTTTGAACACGAAGCATTCTTTGTCGAAGAAGGTACAGTTAGCTTCTTTGTTGGTAACGAAGCCGGCGCACTAGATATTCCATCAGGAGATCCTGGCAAAGCAGAATTTATCCTACAAGGATTACCAGAAGGTACTTTCATCTTCGGACCGAGACTCAGACCCCACGGATTTGCCAACCCAAGCTCAACTGTGGCAACATCAGGAACAAACACCGGGGCAAGGATTCTCTCAATTACTACCCCCGGAGGATTAGACCTGTTATTTCAATTTGCAGGTATTCCCGTTACAGACAGAAATGACCCAATCCCCCCACCACCAGCCGGTATTGACCCCAAACAATTAGAATTTGGACAACGCACCGGCGGAGGAGTGGCATTTAATGGTTATGTCCCCCCCGCAGGAACTCCAAATTATATATTGGTGTTACCAGATAGCGCATCTCAAGAGTTAAAGGACACAATACAGTCTCAATTAGCCGGGGTAGAAGGATTCACTATTTCAACCTATAGTGAGAGACCAAAAGTTACAGGACCCTTTGGCATCGAATATACTTCCCTGAGTAGCTTTGCAGAAACAGTAGATGATCAAGGTAATAAACTTGCATACAATAGTTTTTCCCTAGCACCTCAAACCACTGACAGCTTTGTTCAAGCATACTTGAATGGTAGTCAAGTCGTACAGCCAAAACAATCACCGGGTACTGGCACTGCTGATCTAAAAATCAATGATCAAGGAGAAATTGAGTACACCTTAACCGTGAAAGGCCTAGATTTTGGCGAATTGGTAGAAGGTGGTACACCCCAAACTGCTGATACTCATGATGATGTCACAGCTATCCATATTCACGCGGGTGAACGGGGTAGCAATGGTGGACATATATTTAACATTTTGGATGCTAACGCACAAGATGAAACGGACCTGAGCATTGAGTTAAGTGAAGGAGAAGCTACTATTAGCGGGATCTGGAATCAGACAGAAAAAGAAATTCCCGCCATTTTAAGTAGTTTTCTCAATGATCCTGGTTTACCTGGAACTGAAAGCAATTTCTATCTACAGGTGCATACCAAAGGAAATCCCAGTGGTGAAATCAGGGGTCAAATTGCCAGCAGTACGGATGCTTTTCCCGAACATACTCAAACTAACAACCACGAAGCTTTTTATGTCCGGGAAGGTACACTATCATTAAAAGTTGATCATGAGGTCAGACTGGTAGAACCTGATACTTTTGTCTATCTGAAACCAGGGACTGAATACTCTTTTGCCAACTTTGGAACTGAAGAAGTAAACTCTTTGGCAATTTCTGTAGACTCACCACAAGTCGTAGCAGCAGTTATACCATCAACTTTAAATGCTCAGAGTAGCGTCTTGCCGACAGAAGTTAAATTCATTGGTAGTAGCGAAAGTGTCTTTGGAGACACGACTGGTAGCCGCCGCCGAATTTACGGTGGTGAAGGAAATGATGAAATCTTGGTGAATAAAGATGATCGTGCCTTTGGTAAAAACGGCGACGATATCATTGATGCTTCTCAAGGTGAAGGTGGAAATCGCCTTTACGGAGGAGATGGCAATGATGAAATCTTAGTTAGCACCAATGATCGTGCCTTCGGGGAAGATGGAGATGATACCCTTGATGCCTCTGGAAATGGTGGTTACAACCGTCTAGATGGTGGCAAGGGTAACGATATGCTTTTTGCTGGTATGTCTGACGAGTTGTTTGGTGGAGAGGGGAATGATACCCTGATCATTGGCACTGGTGGTAAAAATCTTCTCTATGGTGGTGCTGGAGAAGATTTATTCGTGGTTGCTGATGGTGGATTTGCTGAATCGGTTGTGGAAACTAGACAATTGACTAATTTAGGTCTGCCACAGTTAACAGATACCCAGAATATGATTATGGACTTTCAACCAGGTGGCGATCGCATCGTCATTAAAAACATAGCTCATATTACCTCTTTTGCTGACTTGACCCTATTACCAGCTTTTGGTGATATCAGAAGTACGAGCATTGTCGCTAATGTTAATCCTTTGGGAAGCGCCGATACCTCTCAAATAACCCTGGCCACTGTATCGAATATTTTGTTTAACGAATTGACAGCTACTGATTTTGCTTTCGCCTAAAACACGAATTTAGTTAACGACCCACAAGGTGAAATAATGATCCTTGTGCAATACCTTGTCCAAATCGAAAAGAGTGTTGATTTGTAGGTTGGGTTGACGTAAGGAAACCCAACAAATGCGTCGGGTTGCGCTGTCGCTTAACTCAACCTACAAAAAATGGACAAGGTATTGTTGTGGGTTTATTTTTACTAACTTATTTAATTTGATGAATAAAAATTGGTGGCGATCGCCTATATTAAGAGTTGGGGAAGACCATGAACAAAGACGTGCCACTTGGCTGGAACTGTTTTATGATCTAGTATTTGTGGTAGCGATCGCTGAATTGGCTCATAATCTCAGTCAAGATGTCTCATGGTGGGGATTAATTAGTTTTGTTGCCCTGTTTGTGCCAATTTGGTGGTGTTGGTTAGGTGCTACCTTCTACGCTACTCTATTTGACACCGATGATCTGGGTGATAGACTCCTGACTCTATTACAAATGATGATCATTGCTGCTTTGTCAGTCAATGTACATCATGGTCTAAGTACATCTTCCCTGGGCTTTGGGATCACTTATGTAGCCGCTCGTACTATTCTGATTATTCAATATCTCATCGCTGGATATTATATTCCCCAGGCTCGTCCTTTAACCAATTGGTACATCAAAGGCTTTAGTCTAAGTATGCTATTTTGGTTAATATCGCTGCTTGTCCCCACTCCTTGGCGGTTTGGATTTTGGACATTGGGGCTAATGTTAGAATTTATTACTCCCCTGGGTACGGGTCATTTAGCAGCCCAGATTACACCAAACTTGTATCATGTACCAGAACGTTTGGGACTATTTACCATCATTGTTTTAGGTGAATCATTTGCTGCTGTAGTTAAAGGTGTAACGGAAAAGCAATGGGATACTTCATCTTTACTCGTCGCTGGCTTTGGAATGAGCATAGCCTTCAGTTTTTGGTGGCTGTACTTCGATAGCGTCGATGGATCACCCCTAGAAACGATGAAAACTGGCAAAATGGGAATTTTTATCACTTGGCTTTATTCTCACCTATTCCTGGCTATGGGACTGGCAGCTACAGGGGTAGGAGTCAAGCATTTAATTACTAACAGTGCAGTTACGCTTTTACCAGTTAATGAACGATGGCTTTTCTGCGGTGCGGTAACAGTTTGTTTGCTAATTTTAGCAGTGATTAACCTAACTACCTGTATTCTGGAAAAAAACCGTTTAGGTAGGATTTTGAGCTTTTATCGTTTGGGTGCGGCCGGATTTGTGTTATGTTTAGCGATCGCTGGGACGATGTTATCTCCTGTAATATTAACTACATTAGTAGCTACCGCTTGTCTTGTCACAGTTGCCCTAGATTTATTTGGTACAACTCAACAAGGTAGCTGATAAATAGGACTTCCAAACTGTTCCCTGTTCCCTGTTCCCTATAGATGAAGTTTAAAACTCAAAAACCTGCCCACACTTAACAAAACCACAAAATCCATCTTTTTTAGCATCAGGAAGATTCCCCGGTTGATAACCATAAAGCCACATTTTAGTTCTAATTTTTTCTGGTAAAGTTGAAAGTTGCTCATAATTAGCATGAACAGGAGTTTGATATAATGAAGTTTCACAATCATGAAAAATTATATCTGCTTGTTCATAAAATTCCCCATTTTGAGGAATACATAACTGAGTATCAGTAGATAAAAATATTTTAACTCCTGCTAAAGTAAAAAATAAACCATAGCTGGGCATGATAAAGTATCCATTGTTAACATGAATAACTTTCACCAACTTAAAGTGGATTCCTTCCCAGACAAAATAACCTTGATGATCAATTTTATGCGGTTCAAAAAAAGTTTCTAAACTAGCAATATCCCCATCAAGAGACATCAAACCACCAGATAAAGTTCTATTCCACAAATCATTAGCTACATCCTTACTCAAATAAAGATGGGGTTTTTTGCATTTGGGGTCAAACAATGTACTAAAAGCAATATATTCCAGCCCTCCCACATGATCAGAATGCAAGTGACTAATGTAAATATCAGTAACATCAAGATGGGATAAACCAGCCTTATGTAGAGAAAATCTAATATCTGTACCACAATCAATCAAAAGTTTATGATTTTGCTCAGTGACTATGAGCATATTTGACTGAAAATTATCAGCGCCAACAGTGAAAGCCGAACCTGAGCCTAAAAACATCAACCTGATCATCTTTACCAGTAGTCAATAATTGGATGTTGTCAATTAGTTTATAGCAAATCTGCAACAAATATCTGTAATTTATCGACTATTTACTGTATTTTTACAAAAATTTGACTCCATGATCCAGTTTAACATTGTTACTACAGATGGGGTCTTGGAAGTAAAATAAATGTGGAATTTGCCATTTTCTAGAGATGTTTCCAAGACTTTGGCATAAACATCTTCCTCTACTGGGTAATTAGGTGTTAATAAGTTAAGTTTAATGTTACACAATCCTGGTGGTATTTGTTGTTGGGTGTTATCACAGTTAATTTCGGCTTGTTGAGATGAAAGTTTGACTAAACTTCCAGAGAATAAAACATCACCGATTTGCTTACCGTCTAGAACTGCATATTGAATGGGAATTGGTTCAATCAGAGTCACTAACTCTTCTGTTTCTGGAGATAGAAAGAGATTATATTCTCCAGCAATACCACCAACTTCATAGATAGTAATGGGTTGTTTAACTCCCTTGAGTGATACCTGTTGTTGTCGGTTGATTTGGACAATTGATCCTGCTTCCTTTAAAGTCGATTCAGAAATAAAAATTTGACCACCAATGGTAAAGGATTCAATCCGATAAGTTAAATTAACTTGGCTACCAACAATACCATACTTAGCGCGTTTTTCTGAACCAATATTCCCTACCACTACAATACCTGTGTTAATGCCAATACCCATTTCTAGTGGGGGTAAATTCCACTCTTTCATTTTTTCATTAACTTTGACCATTGCTAATTGCATGGCTACAGCGCAAGCAACAGCCCTTACAGCGTCGTCTTTTCTAACTGTCGGCGCGCCAAAGAGAACCAAAATTCCATCACCCATAAATTCATCAATTGTTCCTTGATAATGGGTAATCACATCCGCCATACATTCCAGATAAAAGTTGAGGACTTTTACTACTTCTTCTGGCTGCAATTGTTCTGATGTGGCGGTGAATCCTCTTAAATCGGAGGTAAAAATGGTGATTTGTCGTCTTTCGCCACCAAGTCTCAATCCTTGGGGGCTTTCTAATAAATTGGCGACTACTTCATCAGTTAGGTAGCGTCCAAATATTTTGCGGATATCGCCGGCAGTGCAAGCAATGTAAGCGGTGATGGCAATGACAGACCCTGCTAGGGCGACAAATGGGGGGACTATGGGTAGCCACCAGCCGTTGATAAAGGCTATGTAGGTGCTACCCAATAATATCCCACCGGAGACAATAACGCTGGCTGACCTGTGGAATGTGAGCAGGTTCTGTAATCGCAATTTCCAGGTTAGAGTAGCCCCAATTGCGCTCCAGATGGTAATCCATAGCCATTCTTGGGGTTCTGTCCAAGTTTGGAATAAGGGACGGTTTTCTAGGGCAGCACTGATGATTTGGCTGGTGATGTTGGCATGGATTTCTACCCCATTCATGGGTTCTGGTAAACTCAGTAATCCACCGCTATAGGGAGTGAAGAATGAGTCTTTGAAACTTTCTCCCACGTACCCAATTAAGATGATGCGATCGCTCCCCCAGTCTGCTGACACCCGATCTTCTAAAATATCTGTCATGGAGACAGTATCAAAGTACAGGCTTGGTCCCCGGTAGTTAATTAGGATCTGGTAGCCACGAGCATCGGCTCGCACATAACCACCATCGTAGCTTTCAAAAGGGATAAATTTTGTTTTCCCCATCTGCCAATCTTGACTGGGAAAAATTCCTGCTTTTTCTAAATAATGCAAAGCCAAGTGCAAACTAAAGCTGAACACATCTTCCCCATTTTGATCATTAACGTGCAACAAACCACGTCGGATTTTGTTATCTGCATCAAAAATCAGGTCGTTTGCCCCTACTTGCCCTAAAGCTTTGAGTACAGGTGGTGGATCTACTGTTTCTCGTCTAGTTTTTCCCACTACTTTCTGGATACCCACTAAATAGGGGGTGGATTTGTAAACTGCTGTTAATTCTTCATAACCTGGTTCTACGGGTAAATCACGATAAATGTCTAAACCGATCGCTCTTGGTTTTTTAGCTTTGAGTTTATTTAACAACTCAGCTAAGGTGCTATCTGGGATACTGGGACGTTTAAGCCGATGCAGGTCTGTTTCATCAATACCGACGATCACAATGCGGGGATCACGGGGTTCTGGGGGGCGCGATCGCATATATTGATCGAAAACTCCCCACTCCCAAGACTGCAATAACCCTGTAAACCGCAATAAGATCACCAATGCCGCCACGGCAGGAGTCGTAATCCATACACCACGCCATTGCCAAAGCAGATTTTTCCAATTTGTCCACATCTATCGCTATCCCCATTAGGGTTTTGTGCAGCAGTTTAGGAAAGGTTCTTTAGCGATCGCTTCTAAACCTACAGATTTTAAAAGTTCTTCCCACTCTTTCGGCTTCTCGGTTTTCAACTCAGCAATATTGCTCAATGTCTCCTGCCAAATATTATACTTGGCGTATATTTCCGCCTTTTTTAGAGGGGTGGCTGCGTCGAGGTAACTATCTAAGGATGAACTCAGTGTGGTCTTTTGCAGTGAGCCATAAGTATACTCATCCTGGCTTCTGTCTTCAGGATTGCAAATTAAGGTGAAGAACCAACGATATTTTTGACCTGTTTTTAAAGTAGCACTCTCTGGAATGGTGAGTTTAACTATTCCCGGACTACCTGGAACTGTAAAATTTGTTTGATAGATCTCATTCTCCAGTTCATCCTTCACCACAAGTTCTCCAATGGTTGCCGTAGTTTTAGGAATATACCAGTACAATTGGGGATTATTGGCAACCGTATTCCCTTGATTGGCTCTTGTGGGCATTAAGGCCGTTAAAGAAGGTTTACCTGACTCTACACTAATACAACTCGCCCCTCTTCTTCCTCCTCCCACGGTTCTTTGGGGATTACCTCGCGGATCTGCTGATGGAAACTCAAGACTGATTTTGATCGGTGAAGGCTGGGCTAACAATTG
Organism: Cronbergia sp. UHCC 0137; assembly: GCF_034932285.1. Classification (NCBI taxonomy): domain Bacteria; kingdom Bacillati; phylum Cyanobacteriota; class Cyanophyceae; order Nostocales; family Nostocaceae; genus Cronbergia; species Cronbergia sp. UHCC 0137. The sequence goes on along the minus strand of NZ_JAYGHC010000030.1, from coordinate 31,626 downwards.
ACCTGGTAAGGCTGAAACAATTAACATTGTTGGTGAAATGCCAACAACCATTTTGATTACGGACTGAATATATTTGTGGTAATACATGATGGTAATATTATGTTTTTTGATTTTAATCTGTATGAGGTTTTGAGAAAATTTACTTTTCGTTACATATTTCTGCTTTTCCCAGTCCACCTAACTCAAGTTGCTAGGTATTAATTTTTTGGATATTTTGTAGTATGTAGGGTGCGTCAGACAGAATAATTTAGGCTAAAATCGCTAACTTTAAGTTTCTGACGCACCTTATTTGACTAAAAAAGCAACTTATGTCACTTACTTGTCTAGATTTGTCTTTAAACTGTGTGCCTCGCTTGCCAATATGTCCTAAGTCTTAATTTAGTAAAATACTGTTCCCAAGTTTTCGCCCTCAAATTAATTATAACTCAGTAATAGCCTCTGTATTTTGCTCACTTGCTAAAAGACATTAGCAGATTTAGGAGCAATTGGAAAGAAAGATTTTTATTGGTGGTAGGGGTACAAATAAATCATTCCCGATCCCCCATCCTCCCAGATGAGGATCGACCGTATTTTGGCCGATAAATTGGACTCTTAACATGATATTGATATTAAAGTGACTCAATCTCTATCTAAATAAAAAGCATTATGGATTTTGCAAACCTCTGGAGTGCAGAGATAGGGGCAGACCATAAAAATACTGGAAGTAGCAATATGGAGATTGAGTATCGCTGTTTTATCTGTGTTGAGCATCAAAATCTTTAAGGAGAAATATGTTTAGAACACTATTTGGTTTTGTGGCTGCTGTTTTGCTTACGTTTCAATTGTTTGTCGGTAGTGCAGTAGCAGTGGAACTGGATGAAGCCATCAGAACAGTTCCATTAAATGCTCAGGGTGAGACAATTGTACTCAGCCTAAAACAAATCAAACAAGGGAAAAGGTTATTTAATGATACTTGCGCCCAATGTCATGCTGGGGGAGTTACCAAGACAAACCAGAACGTGGGACTAGAACCAGAATCCTTGGCACTAGCGACACCAAACCGTAATAACATCGCAGGATTGGTAGATTATATGAAAAATCCTACCACCTACGACGGTGAAGTGGAGATATCTGAACTCCATCCCAGTATGAAGAGTGCAGATATTTTCACAGAAATGCGAAATCTGACTGATGAGGACTTGGAAGCGATCGCTGGACACATTCTACTACAACCAAAAATTGTTGGTACTAGATGGGGAGGCGGTAAAATCTATTACTAAACCTCAAGGCATCACCTTCATAATTAAGTAGGTAGGGTTAGAATTACCCTGACTCTCCAACAGAATCTAAGTTCCCAGTCTTGATACCTTCAGCCTTGGAGATCATTCACCAAAGCATTTCTTGAAACTTTTTTGGGAATCGGGGCTGGGGACTTAGCATTTTCAGGCATTAAAAAAAATATCTATAAAAAAATATCTATGACAGACTGTCATATTTGGTCATAATTGTATTTAAAATAAGAAAGCGAAAATAAAATTATCTGTTAGGAGAAAGCCATGAAAATGATTGCGACAAGTTGGAGACGCTTGACTCTAGCAGTCTTGACCGTACTTTTAGTTGTTGGTAGCTTTGCTGTATTTACTCCCTCAGCTTCTGCTGAAACATACACAGTCAAACTCGGTACTGATAAAGGAATGCTGGCATTTGAACCCAAAAAATTGACCGTTAAACCAGGAGATACCATTAAATGGTTGAACAACAAAGTTCCTCCCCATAACGTTGTCTTTGATCCTGCTAAAAACCCTACTCATAGTAAAGAACTAGCAGCATCTCTGTCTCACAAGAAATTGTTGATGAGTCCTAAGCAAACTGATGTAACAGTTGTCCCCGCAGATGCACCTGCTGGTGAATACACCTTCTACTGCGAACCTCATCGTGGTGCTGGTATGGTTGGTAAATTGACTGTTGAAGGTTAAAAAGCCTAGTTGGGGGTGAATAACCATTCGCCCCTCTCAATTGGTCATAGAACTACCAAATTTTGGAACTCTTCTTCTTCACCTTCATCACCATTAGCCACAAGTTTTTCCATGGCTTGATCAATCAAATCCAACCCTTGCTGTACAGTTTCCACCAAACTTAACTTACCGCGTAAATCAGCAGCGCCAACAAAACCTTTAGCATACCAAGTCATGTGTTTACGGGCTTGACGCACACCGCGATCGCCTTTATACTCCCATAAAGCAAACAAATGTTCCCTAGCACACTCCAGTCGCTGCATCGGGTTTGGTCTAGGTAATAATTCCCCAGTCTTCAAAAAGTGATCAACCTCACCCACCAAAAACGGATAACCTAAAGTACCACGGGAACACATCACCCCATCCGCACCAGTTTGTTCCAAGCACTTCACCGCCGCCTCAACGGAAAAAATATCTCCATTGCCAATCACCGGAATCGAAAGCACTTCCTTGACCCTAGCAATCCATTCCCAACGGGCATTACCATTGTAACCTTGGGCGCGAGTCCGTCCATGTACAGTAATCATTTTTGCTCCGGCATCTTCCATCCGTTTAGCAAAATCAAGAATAGTAATTTCATTGTCATTCCAGCCAATGCGAGTTTTCACCGTCACCGGCACATCCACAGCCTTGACCACCTCCCGCACAATCAACTCAGCCACCTCCGGCTGACGTAACAAAGAAGAACCACCACCATTTTTAGTAATTTTATTAACCGGACATCCCATATTAATATCAACCGTATCAGCACCTTCTTCCACAGCCTTAATCGCCGCTTGGGCCAAAAAATCTGGGCGACAATCAAACAACTGAATACTGATAGGGCGTTCCTTGGGGTCTACCTCCATGATTTTGGGCAATTGTTTAACATAATGTAAACCCGTAGCATTCACCATTTCCGTATACATCATCGAATCTGGTGCATAACGACGCACCAAACGACGAAACACCAAATCTGTCACCCCAGATAAGGGCGACTGTAAAACACGGCTTTTAACTTCAAAAGAGTCGATTTTTAAAGGTGTAGAGAGTTTAGCTTGGAGACTGGGAGACAACGAAATCATAACTACAAAAGACCGAGATTTATAGGGGTTGAGCATCGCTCATTGGTGTCAACTTAGGCTCTAATCGTTGCCCCACAGCTATTTTACCCTTCCCCTCTTGAGGGGAAATTTTGATTTATCAAAAGCGGGGGTGGGGTTTTTCAAGATTAGTTGGGAACTGAATAAGTTTCATGTTAAGTTGACACCTGTGACATTGCCAAACCCCCATTCTAAAGTCAAACTATTAAGCTATTTTCAGTATAATAGAAAATTACAGACCCCCTCTCAATTCTTTGAGTATTCTACTAATTTCCAGAAAATCTGGATCCTCAGAGAGTTTTTGAAGAGTTACAGGACTGCTTTCTTGAACAATCTGGTTGTAGACATCAATAGCACCATTTAGTTTATTGATATCTACATTTACGTCTTGTGCTTGGGAAAGTAAAAAATCCGCCTTTAGATCTTTAGTAGTTGCTATTGCTGTACCTGGGTTAGCTGCAACAGGAGAATTTAACAAACCAAGTAGAAATTGTGTCAAATTTGTCGCCAAAAAAGAGTTTACACCAAAGCCCTCTAACTTAGCTTGTAGTTGACTAGCACTGACATCGGCTCCCGGTCTTCCCAATGCTATGGTAATCACAATATTAGTTTCCTCTCTAGCATCTAGAGTCACACCAGGTATGGGACTATTGGTTCTGACTAGATTAGATGCGATCGCTCTCAGTCTGTCTACAATTTGTGGCGAAGTAATGTTGATGATGGCGGTATTATTCCCATCAATAAAAACCGAAATACCAGCAGGAAGTCCTACTCCTGGAGTCGGACCAACCCCAAAGCCCGAACTATCTAGGCTGTTTCCTGGATTAGGAAGGGGATTAGCATTTGCCTTAATAGAGGAAGTAGCCAGAGTACAAAACAACACAATGGACAAACTAACATTGAGGGGGAATTTCTGCATATTCATGTTTTTGCCTTAAATTTCAGCAGTGAAACGACTTAGAACTTAGAACTGAAAAACATACCCGGCAGTGAGACTAAAGCCAAAACCAGCACTACCATCTGAAAACTCTAAACTGTCAGTTATGTCGGTGAAAATACCGTTGATCACCAGAGGTATATCTTGTGAAGGAACAAAAGATGCACCAACATTAAGGCTATTTCCAGTCCAACTGGAAATCAGAGATGCTTGAGGTGAAACTTTCAAACCTAAACTACCAAAAACATTGGGTGTATTATCACCAGCCCTGCGTGCGTCTTGGGAAGAAAAACTACCTGTACCAACGCCAACAGAAACAGTTAAAGGTAATTGATTATCTGAGTTACTGGGATTCAGAGGAAAGGATTTAGTGACAACTCCGTAAATCGTTTCGTCAAATTGATCTGCTTCCCCCCATTTCACTGGATTTCCCCATCCGACAGCGATCGCCGTACCATCTTGAAATAATTTATGCAGTTTTAAACCAACAGTTCCACTTTCACCGAAATCATTATTACCTTGACCACCTATACTGTTGATGTTCAAGGCAACTTCTAGTCCGACTGATTTAGCTGAGTCACCTAAACCAAAACCAAGAGCTAAAGAACCATCACTAGATCCGTCATCTAATGGAATATATCCACCACCACCTATGTATGCCTGTCTCCAGTTAGCACCATAACCAGTGGGAGTACCTGCACTTGAACTAGGTGCTGCTTGTATCTTCTGACTACGTTTGATGATTGGTTCAATTAAAAGCTTTTCACGCAGTTGATTAATCTCTCCCAAAGAATCACCCACAACACTGGAAGGGTCTACTTGAGCAATTAGTTCCGGTTGTTTTGGTTGACTGACAGATGCTCGTTTGTCAACAGAAATTACTCTTTGATTTACATCTTCTGTTGCTACAGGTTGATCACCCAAAGAAGGAGTTGGTACCGTTGATTCAGAACCTAATTCAATATCCTGAACTAAAGTATTTATTTTATCTTTACTAAACGCGGGCTGTACTGAAATGGTCGTGCTAATTAATAAGGAACTTAGGGTTATTGTTCCTATAAACTGTACCCAGACGGTCAGTACACCTGAAAATTTTAATTGTTTCAAACTACCACTCCTCATGATGTTGTATGCACGTTTAAGACACATAAAATATAACAGAAATTATGGAAAAAGATTAAATTTTTACTAAATACCTGATCCAAATCGGTCTTTGTTGACCCTAGTTAGGACGTTATACCATTTCCTCTAACATATCTTTCGCATACAAGATTGGGGTGAGGTGCGAAACCCAACAAATACCTTGGATTCCACTGTCGCTTAAACCAACCTTTTATCTTAGATGTACTGTTACTAAATAGGGCTTGCTTAATAAAGCTAAAACTTAGATATATCAAGAGTTTGAAGGTTGAAAAGGTGAGTCTGGTGCAAGGAATAAGCGTTGAAACTACCAAAAATCTATCACTTGACCAGATTCAAGTATATTCTTCTCTTCTTCTAATTCTTCCTCCTGACTCCTAGCTCTAACCAAAAGACTTTTCCAGCAAACCCTAAATAGTAATTTCTGTAAGACGAAATCAATGTTTCTGGCTGGGAAATGATTTTAAAAAAGATAAAAACCACAAGCTTAATATAGCTTGTGGCTTGTAATTTCGACGTATTACCCTGTATTTTATAAATGTGTGATTAACTAACAGCCAATTGAAGGGCGGCTCTTAACCCTCTAAGGGTTCTACCAATTTCCAGAAAATCTGGATCTTGTGAGAGCTTTTGCAAAATTACAGGGCTGCTTTCTAGGACAACTTTGTTGTAGGCGTTAATAGCAGCATTCAGCTTATTGACATCTACATTTACATTTGCTGTCCCTGATTCTTGAGAGATCACAGAATCAATTTTTAGATCTTTAATGCTGGCTGTGGATTGTGCTGGTGCTAACTGAGCTACAGGTTCACTAGAATTTAACACGCCAAGTAAGGCTTGTATTAATCCTCCTATCAATTCTGGGTTTACACCTGTAGAAGTAGCTATTTTTTCCTGAAGTTGGGTAAGAGCCACATCAGAACCCGCTCCCCCCTGGGCTAGAACAATCACCAAACTTTTACCATCAGTAGAGAGAGTAGCACCAGGAATACTGGCATCATTTATTGCTCCATTAGCAGCAGCACTCAATCGAGCCAAAATAGCTTGGTTTGTGATGGTGATGATAATGTTACTACCACTACCTGTAATGCTAACACCTTCAGGTAAAGCTCCTCTGCCAAACAAACCTCTTACCGAACCATCGTTGGTACGGTTAAAACTGTTACCAGTAAAGCTTTCTGATCCGGCTCCGGGAATAACTCCCTTAGCTCCAGCTTTACCACCAATTGCTCTGCCAGATGAAACTACCAGAGAACTGAAGATCATCAATACCAGGCTAATACTTAGAATTAATTTTTGCTTTTTCATGATTTTGCCTTAAATTCCAGAAGCGAAAAAACTTAGAAGTCTAGAATCGCAGGCTATAACCTGCTGTCAGACTAAAACCAACGCCTTCATCCAAATTATCAGTTACGTCCGTGAAAACAGTGTTGATAACTACGGGAACTTGCTTGAAAGGGGCAAAAGATGCACCTAAGTTTAAACCACTTCCAGTCCAGCTACTTACCAAAGCGGCTTCAGGTGCAACTCGATAACCTAAGCTACCAAAAACGTTGACTGCATTCTCGTTGGCCTGTTGCGCGCCTTTGGAAGCAAAGCTACCAGTACCAATACCGCCAGAAACCGTTAGTTCTCGATATGATCTAGTAACTACTCCGTAAAAAGTATCTTTTACCGATGCGTCTCCCCATTTAATTGGGTTTGCCCAACCAAAAGCTACTGCTGTTCCATCTGGTAATATCTTGTGTACCTTAAAACCAACAGTTCCATCTTCGCCAAAGTCTTCTAAAAAACTTTTGTCACTATCACCAGTTGCACTTCCCAGACCTGAACTGATAATATCTGCGGCAATTTCTACCCCAACAGACTTAATAGGATCTCCTAAACCGAAACCCAAACCAAAGGAGGCATCAGCGTTATCGCCATCTAGAGGAATGAATCCTGCAACCCCAATAAAAGCTTGACCTTGACTCGCACCATAAGCTGTGGGAGTACCTGCACTAGAACCGGGTGCGGCAGCAGCTTTGTCAGCTTCTTGGATAATTGGGTCAATTAAAAGCTCTTGGCGCAATTTGTTTGATTCTCCTAAGGAGTCGCCCACAAAGTTAGAAGAATCTCTCTGAGCAATTAGTTGTGGTTGTTTTGGCTGACTGACAGATACGTTGTTATGAGAAGATGGGTAGTGATTGGGCGAAGCAGAGACTTGTGAATTTATATCAGCACCCAATTCAATTTCTTGATTTGAAAGATTTGTTTTATCTTTAGTAGAAGCGGATGCAACGGAAACGGCTGTGGTGATCAGAAGGGAACTTAAAAGGGTTGTGCCGATAAACCGCACCCAGTTAAGTCTAACTATAGCTGGAAATTTTAATTTTGTCAAAGTACCACTCCTCACATTATTTTTATGCACACTTGAAACATACAAAAATATACCAGAAATTTCCGGTTAAAAACCAAATCTTGATTAAGTAATAATTTTTCTCAATTTGAGATTAAATATCTTTTTGTGGGGGCGACATGGTATTTGGTTACGGATAAAAGCTCGAAAAGATGATCAAGTCTTGAGTTACCGAACATTTGTGAAGATGGCTTTGAAGTCTTTGTGAAAATTTCAGTATAAATTAATATTTAGCCCTAAGAAAAATCACTATTTGGGTTCGAGAATGGCAGAAAATCATCAGTTGATGATGGAGTTATTTGTTCTTGATTTAGGCAATCAGTAAAAATTGCTGAATTTAAGGGATGATTACTACAATATTTCTAAATATCTTTTGTTACTAACGATGCCACTTTTACCATCCCATTGTCAAGATTTATCAAGAAAAGTTGAGTCTGTCTTGCAACTGTTACAGCAAGAACCCTCTTTACGTTCTCAAGATATTAGACCTATACACATTTCGCTCAATAAAGCAATCTCTCCTAAGTTTGAAATTGTGTTTGCAGGTGCTTTTAGTGCGGGTAAGTCGATGCTGATTAATGCACTGCTGGAGAGGGAGTTACTTTACAGTGCGGAGGGACACGCTACGGGTACGGAATGTAAAATTGAGTATGCACCAGCAGATGGGGAACGGGTTGTTTTAACGTTTTTGAGTGAGGTGGAGATTCGAGAACAGGCGGTTTCGCTGTGTCAGAGGTTGGGATTTAAGACGGTAGAGGATATTCATCAAGCTGATGTGATTGATTTGCTTCAGCAAGGTTGTACGGCGATTATTCAACAGGAGGGGGGCGAAAGTAAGTCGGAACGGGCTAAACAAGCGAAGGCGTTAGTTTTGTTGTTGGAGGGTTATCAGACAAACAGCGATCGCATAGGTACTGTTAATAATGCTACCTATTCAATGGAACAATTTAATTTTACTAATCTGAAGGAGGCGGCTGGTTATGCCCGTCGTGGTAGTAATAGCGCGGTTTTGAAAAGGATAGAATATTATTGTCATCATCCGTTACTGGAAGATGGCAACGTAATTATCGACACGCCGGGAATTGATGCACCGGTAGAGAAAGATGCACAATTAACTTACGCTAAAATTCAAGATGCTGATACTTCGGCGGTGGTGTGTGTTCTTAAACCTGCATCAGCAGGAGATTTGACGAAGGAAGAAACGGAACTTTTGGAAATGATGCGGGGGAGTGGGGCAATTCGCGATCGCGTTTTTTACGTTTTTAACCGCATTGATGAAACATGGTATAATAACCAGCTACGACAAAGATTAGATAGTTTAATTAATGCACAGTTTCGGGATAGTAGCAGGGTTTATAAGACCAGTGGTTTGTTAGGATTTTATGGTAGTCAACTTAAACAGACAAATGCGGTAAATCGGTTTGGTTTGGATTCTATATTTGCAGAAAGTGTGAAAGGTTTGAATGGTGAAGAAGAAACACCACAATTTGTTTATGCTTTTAATAACTACTGTGTCAGCTCTGGTAAGTTATCTCTCAGCCAATTTCGGATTTCTCTGAATGGTTTTGAGACTCCTAATCAAAATTATGTGAGGATTTTGACGGAACAGGGAATACCTTTAATTAACCAGTTAATTCAAGATAGTGGAATTGAAGAATTTCGCACAGCAATTACTCGCTATTTGATGGAAGAAAAGCGTCCACAATTATTTAGAAATCTGGCTGATGACTTAGAAGATGTTTGTATCAAAATCAAGAAATACTATCAAGATTTACAAAGAGATTTAGATAGTCAGCCACGAGAAATTGAGAGTATGAAAGCGCAGGAGTTACAACGTTTAAATCAGCAACTCCAGCAAGTAGGGAAAGAGTTTAATCAACACATTAATGATGAAGTTAATAAGTTAATTAACAATTATTGTGATGATTTTGAAACTGATTTTCGGCAATTGCAATCAAGGATGATTCGTCGGCTGGATGAATTGTTAGATAACTTCTCTGTTGCTGATGCTTATCGTCGTGCAACTTTGAGCCATCCCCGTAATGCGACTGCACCATTACTTGCTATTTTAGTAGAGGCATTTTATTACTTAGCAAATCAACTGGAAGATATTTTAATTGAATCTTCCCAGCAGGTAATTGTCAATTATTTTGGGCAATTAATGGACAATATTCGTAAATCTGAATATTATCGTCAATTGTACCGTTTATTGGGTAATGATGGTGAGATTGAGCAGCAGGTAAAACTAATAGAAAAACAAGTTTTACAAGGGTTAATTAGTTCTGCTAGTGTAGAGTGCGATCGCTTTGTGCGAGAAAGTTATAGATTTTATGATGAAGGCACTTTTTCAATTTATCAATTTCGCCAAATTTTGCAACAAACTTCTCAAAATTATGATGCAGAAAGTATTGTGGAAGCCGAACCTGCAATTAGGCAATTATTGAAGTTAGATTTTGAGCCTAAAGTTTCTCAAACTATCCGTATTTCTTTCCGTCAAACTATTAACCAAACCTTGAAAACACAGTTATTACCAATGGCTGAACAGCAAGGGGATTATATTTTGCAGCAGTACCCCCAAGCGCGTGCTTATTTAGAAAAGAGTTTAGAACAAGAAGCTGAGGAGAAAATTGCCAATAATGAGCGATTATTAAATGTTGTAAAACAAAAGATTGAGGAATATAATTCAGCAGTTTCTGGTATTAACAGTTGTTTGCAAACAATGCAGTTATTCGACCATTTATTACCGTTAATTGGGGAAGGGGATATCATAGCGCCCACTGATGATCTTCTTGACGAGTTAAAAGCAATTTAGTATTTAATATAAGGTGCGTCAGAATCTTAAAATTAATGATTTTAGTCTAAATTATTCTGTCTGACGCACCCTACAGACTACAAAACTGCGTTTACCCTCTGCGTCTCTGCGTCTCTGCGTCTCTGCGTCTCTGCGTGAAAAAAAATTATTACTCTCTAAAATCAGAAGACGACTCTATTTTTTCTCGTACCCAAACGCGGAAAGATTGCACTAAATCAATTTCATCCATAATTTTACTTTTTTGGATAAATCTATTGATATCGCTAACAGAAATTAGAGGAAAAGCTATACTCAATGTAATTTCAATATATTGATTTTCTAGCAATTGATAAAATTTTAAACGTTCACCGTCATATCTCCAAAGTTCTACTATACCTAAAGCTATGTAAATATTCAATTTATTGAGAGAAGTGCTAGTAATATCAATTTCAAGTGCTAAATCTGGTACAGGGTCTTTTGTTAGATCTAATTCTTGTTTACCTCTAATTGCTTGCTCATTTTGGATATAATAACAATTATCCGGTTCTATTGCCTTTGTGATTGATTTACGTTTTAATGTTGTAGAACCAGCACTTCTAATTTTAATTTTTAATTCTTCAGCTAAAACAAATATCAAACGATCAAATTGAATTTTCGGGTTTTCGTGTTCAAACAGTGGAGTCATAATTTCTAAAGTACCGCAGTCATAAGCAAACCGAGAACCTCTATCCTCACCTGTATCTCTCAATAACGCTTCAAAGGTTTCCCAACTAACGTTATATAGAACCGTTCTTTGTTCTGGAATAATTGACTGGAGAAGCATATACAATACCCATGCCGTCAGGTTACTAGATAAAGTATCTATAATTTTATCAATATATATTATAAGTGATAGTGCAAAATTAATTTCCTACGTTGAGAAAGGGAACAGGGAACAGCGGTATGGCTAACGCCACGCTTCGCGGTAAGCTTCAGCTATGCCGTTAGGCTTTACGGCTACGCTCACCGACCAGGAACAGGCTTGCCCTGAGCGCAGTCGAAGGGGAACAGGAAAAGAATATGTGTAATTTATTCCGCCTAATTACTTACTACTTACGGGGCTAAATTGCGATTTTTATGCTTCCATGAAGCAGGGATTTAGCAGTGCTAAACCCCTTTGGTAATTTTCTAAAAGTAATCCGAGTTATGGTAATTTGCTGAATAAAGGAGTTACATCAACGGCTAATTTTTGTCCTAATTTTAATAATTGACGGACTTGATTGGTGTCTGCTTCTGTGTCCTGGGTGGTACAGAGTGGTGCTATTTGACTGTGTAAACAACTAAAGTATAGTTCTTGCGATCGCTGTAAGGAAATCCCTAAATTGAGTTCATGTCCCACATCAATCAGCCGTTCTAACCGTTGCATATCTGCACCAAAGGAACCATTGGCATCATACAATAGTTGCCACAGTAACCGCACAATCAACTGTTCTAATATCTGTTTGGCTTCGGGAACATTGAGACGACAACGCAGATGTTTGGCTTCCGTAGCGATCGCTCCCAGTTCTCCTAGATGATTCCAGCTTAACTGCGCTTCGGCAATATCCTGTTCTAACGCTCTTAATGTCATCATACACCGATAACCTAAAGCGATCTCGGCTGCCACTTGCAATTCTTGGGGAACTTCTAATTCATCGCGGTGAAAAGCCATGATCACCCCATAATTATCACGGTATGCTTGAGTGTATAGCTGGTCTAACCTTGTTAAGGTTTCCTGACTTAATAACCGCATGATCCGATGGCGTTCTTCTGCCAAAAGATTTTGTAAACTAAAGGTTTGATCCCCAAAAATCTGGGTCATGGCTAAAATTACCTGAGCCGCACTAGCCTGTTCTAAGGCTGTAAATAACTTTTCTTTGAGGTGACTGTAATCACGTCTACCGGTAAATTGTTGAATGCAGCAATGAAAATCCCAACCTCCTAAATGCAGGACAGCGAAGACTAAATTTTCACTTTCCCAAGTAATATCCGAAACCAGCTTTAAATGACCAACAGCTAAAGTCAAAGATCCCATGCGTTGCATTTGGTAATCTAACTGATTGGCACTGTAACAATAGACTCGCTTTTGGTCTGGAAGTTGTTTAGGTGCATCTGGGGTATGGATCTGACTATTAAAGAGGTTAGTAATAGCATAATGAGCAGTAACTTGTTTAAAACCAATTTGGGCTGTTAACACCAATTGACGATAAATTTCTGCCCCATGCTTAAAGTGTTCTACATTACTCGGAGCTAAACTCAAGCGTTTGATAAAACCTTTTTCTAGTTGAACACCGGCCACATCTCCGGCTAATTCTAAGGCACGGGAGGCATAGCGGAGGATTTGTGTACCTTCGGGACGGGAAATTTCTTCAAAAAACCAACCGCAACTGGTGTACATTAATAAAGCGTGACGCTGCATTTCTAGTAAACGTAGAGCGTCTACTTGTTCGGCGGCGGTGAGTTTGTGGGTTTGATGACGGGAGAGAAAACGGGTAACATTGGCAGGAGAGCGATCGCGAATTACTTGAATATATTCATCCCTAGCTAACCAGGGATCACGAAATAATTGTCTGCCATACTCTTCATAGACCTCAATCAACTGATCCCGTAACCAGTTTAAAGCATTCCGCAGCGGCCGCCGCCATTTTTGATGCCAGACACCACCTTCACCACCACAACCACAATCATCTTGCCATCGATCTACACCGTGGGCGCAACTCCAAGCTGTAACTGATTTTAATTCGACTTCCCACTGGGGACTGTTCAAACTGAGGTAATGGGCAAAATTCGTGACTGTCCAACCGTGACGGGGAAATTCGCCAATAAAAGCATAGGCCAAAGTTTTCTCTGTCCCCTTTTTATGATGCCCAAAGGTTTCCCCATCGGTGGCTACAGAGATTAATTGGGCTGGACGATGATCCCCACGGACTGCTGCACCAACTCTACCGGCAAAGTGGCTAGAGCTATAAACCACGTCACTAAAACCCATGTCCCGGGAAATGGGTCCGTCGTAGAAGAAAATATCAATATAGGGTAATCCCTCTATGCTTTCTGATGGTCTGGATTTAGTGGTAGCTAGAGGTGAGGAGGCAATACTCAAAGAAGGCTTTAAATAACAACGATAGGGACGGGTGGGATCAATTTGACTACCACCAACCTCTTGCCATTGGGGATGGGGATCATCTTGGTGGGGCAGTGGACGACAACGCAAGGCTTGGGAAGGGGCTAAAACGATAAACTGGATTCCCTCCTTGACTAAAGCCTCTAGGGTGGCATAATCTACGGCTGTTTCTGCCAACCAAATACCTTGGGGATCACGACCAAATCGGGATTTGAAGTCTTCTTTACCCCAACGAATTTGAGTATGTTTATCTCGTTCGTTGGCTAGGGGCATGATGATGTGATTATAGACTTGAGCGATCGCATTGCCATGACCATGCAACCGTTGACTACTCTTGACATCTGCTTCTAATATGCGTTGGTAAACTTCCACATCGTAGCGTTCTAACCACGACATCAGAGTGGGGCCAATATTAAAGCTCATGTACTCATAATTATTGACGATCCCCACCAATTCGTTGCGATCATTTAGCACTCTAGCAAAGGCATTGGGGCGATAACATTCCCAATGAATCCTTTCGTTCCAATCATGAAAAGGTGAGGCGCTGGGCTGACGTTCAATCGCATCTAAATAGGGATTTTCTCTTGGTGGCTGATAAAAATGACCATGTACCGTTATGTATACACCTTGAGCCTTTTTCAGAGGGTCTTGATCAGGATCAGGTTGAGAATCTTGGTTTAATTTAAATATTGCACCAGAACTAACTGGCAATTCAGCAGTAGAAGTCATGATATTTTGATCCAAAAAAATTTGCAGTTGTGGCGAAAATCTTGTTATATGTCTCTTTCTACAGTAGTATTAGCACAAAATCCGGTATAAACAAAAGTCATTACACCCACTATTCTTATTATGGCGAAAACAGTCATACTATAGATTTTATTCTTTTTAATATACAGGTTATCTGATATAAATTCAGTCATGTCTAAATTATTTAAGTATTTCAGTATTTTGCTCATTACTGGCTGGCTGCTATTTGCTTGTCATGCCTCTACACCGAATGTAGTCAAACGCCCTCCTTTAAAAGTAGCCTGTGTCACTTTCATTGGCTACAGACCAGCGATTATTGCTCAAGAGAAAGGATTCTTTAAAGCCCAAGGGGTAGAAGTAGAATTGAGCTATGTAGATTATGCCCAATTACAACAAGCCGATTTCAGTGCCGGAAAATATGACGGTATCGGATTAACCTTGGGAGATTTTATGATCTTGAGTGCGACAAATCCCGATATGCAAGCCGTGATGGTTGTGGATGAAACAAATGGAGCAGATGTGGTAGTCGCACAATCAGACATTAAAACAGTCAGTGACTTGAAGGGGAAAAAACTGGGGGCAAATTTAGGTGGTTTTAGTGAAGTATTTGTGACTGAGATGTTAAAACAGTCTAACTTAACTACCGATGATGTGAGCTTAGTCAAATTCGATGCCCTACAAATTCCCCAGAGGCTAGAAAACAATACTATCCAAGCAGGACATACTTGGGAACCCTATCTTTCTGAAGCGGTGAAATCAGGGGGACATATTTTGTTTACAAGTCAGCAAACACCTGGTTTAATTTTAGATGTGGTGGCGTTTCGTGGTGAAACTATACGCGATCGCCCGGAAGAGATTCGGGCTTTTGTGCGGGGATGGCTGGAAGCTTTGAACTATTGGGAAGCAAACATTGAAACCGGAAATGCGATCGTTGGTAAAGCCTTAAATATTCCTCTCGCTACAATCTCTTTGGATGGAGTCAATCTCACGGATCTTGAGGAAAATCAGCAGTTTTTTCGCTCTGTCAATGCCAATTCTATCTACAACACCGCCAAGATATATGCAGATTTTTTCATTCGCACAGGTAATGTAACCCGCATTCCTGACATCAAAACCTTATTCAATTCTACTTTTTTAACTTCTCCTTCCTAATCTAAAGCCATGCAGCACTCGCTTTTGGGCAGCATCCGTACAAAATTGATCCTATCATTTCTCATGGTGGCTCTGATGCCCTTACTGTTGTTAGCCTTTATTAACAAACAGACAACTGAAAAGGCACTGACTGAAAATGCCCGACAAGCCCTAACTGCGGCGGCTAACGAAACCGCTAACAGAATAGATGCCTTTATTGATGGAAATCTCAATTCCGTGCGTGTAGAGGCAATTTTACCGGGTTTGGCAGCTTATTTGAGTCTCCCCCCAACAGAACGAGAAAATAGCCCGGAAATGACATTGGCAACAGAAACATTAATCCGTCTCAGTCGCAAAGATATGCTGAATGTACTTTCTTATGCTTTGCTAGACTTAAATGGACGCAATGTGCTGGATACGAATACATCGGATCTAAGACGGGATGAATCTGGGGAAGATTATTTTCAACAACCTCTGAAAACTGGGTTATCCTTTGTTTCTAGTATGAAGCGATCGCCCACAATACCCGATTTGGTGACACTGTTTTTTAGTAGTCCTGTTCGTAATGCCAAGGGAGATATATTAGGTGTATTACGAGTTACCTACAATGCTACAGTTGTCCAGCAGTTGGTGACGCGACAAACAGAACGGGCTGGGGAAAAATCTTTGGCTATTCTTTTAGATGAACATTATATCCATCTGGCACATAGCACTGCCCCTAAATTGTTGTTTAAATCCGTCGTACCTCTACCAGCTAATATTGTCACCCAACTGCAAGGAGAAAGACGGTTGCCTAAGTCTTCTATTCAGGAACTAGCAACTAATCAACCGCAACTCAAGCAAGCATTGGATAATAAAGAGTCTTATTTAATTGCAACTTTAGAGGCAACCGATAATAAGAATAATTTAATAGCGATCGCTCCTTTACAATATAAACCATGGTCGGTGCTTTTTGCTCGTCCCCTGGCTGTGGCTTTAGCACCTGTAGAAAGGCAAATTAGTGATGCCCTCTTGTTATTTGCCTTAATCGCTACAGTTGTCACTATTATTGCCTTGATTATTGCCCAACTGCTGACCAAACCTTTGATTTATTTAACCAATATCGTTTCCCAGTTTACCGCCGGTAACTTAGATGCCCGCGTTAATATTAAATCAAAAGATGAAATAGCTAAACTGGCAGCATCTTTTAATAAAATGGCCTTTGAATTACAAACATCCTTTGCAACTTTGGAACAACGTGTAGAGGAGAGAACCGCAGAGTTAGTCATTGCCAAGGAAAAAGCAGAGGTGGCAAATCAAGCTAAAAGTGCCTTTATTGCTAACATGAGTCATGAATTGCGATCGCCCCTCAATGCTATCATCGGTTTTTCTCAATTGATGTTACGTGCCAAAAATCTGCCCTCTGACCAATATGAAAATGTCGGCATCATCTACCGCAGCGGTGATTATCTTTTAACCATCATTAATAATATTCTAGATTTATCGAAAATCGAAGCAGGTAAAACCACCCTCAACCCCAGGGACTTTAACCTCTATCGTTTGCTAGATGAGTTAGAAGATATGCTGTATTTACGGGCGGACAATGCCGGATTAAAACTGATATTTGAGCGTGGTGACTCAGTACCCCATTATATCTGCACCGATGAAATTAAACTGCGTCAGATTTTAATTAATTTACTCAGCAATGCCATTAAATTTACTGAAAATGGATTCGTTTATTTGAGTGTTTTTAAAGAGGATAAAAACACAGAAGATGCTTTTATGCTCAATTTTAAGATTCGTGATACAGGTGTGGGTATTTCACCCCAAGAATTGCCAAAACTCTTTGATGCCTTTACTCAAGCCCAAGCCGGGAAAGAATCCCAAGAAGGTACAGGATTGGGTTTAGCCATTAGTCGTAAATTTGTGCAATTGATGGGAGGCGATATTTCCGTTGAGAGTGAATTAAACAAGGGTACAACCTTCCAATTTTCAATTCAGGTTAAATTGGGTCAAGGCTCGATTAGCGATAGCGCCGAAGGGCGACAAAAGGTATTAGGACTTGTTCCTGGTCAGCCTACCTACAAAATATTAACAGTGGATGATAAGCCTATTAATCGACAACTTTTATTTAAACTCCTTAGTCCATTCGGTTTTGAGATCAAAGAAGCTAGTAATGGCAAAGAAGCCATAACCATTTGGGAAGAATGGGAACCCCACCTAATTTGGATGGATATGAGGATGCCTGTAATGGACGGTTATGAAGCTACTAAATATATCAAATCTACCACCAAAGGCAATGCCACGGCGGTGATCGCTTTAACAGCCAGCGTATTAGAAGAAGAAAAAGCCATAGTGCTTTCTGCCGGTTGTGATGACTTCCTACGGAAACCCTTTGCCGAACATACGATTTTTGACACATTAGCTAAACATTTAGGAGTAAAATACATCTTTGCTGAAAATACCTCCCCCACCTGGGAAGATTCAGCAAAAAGTAAATTAACATCCCAAAACTTCACCTGTATGTCTCAAGGATGGATGACTCAACTATACGAAGCTGCACTTGAAGCTAATACTCAACTTGTCCTACAACTTGTAGAAGAAATTCCTAAAACAGAAACTTATTTAGTAAAATCATTAACAAAACTAGCTCATCAATTTGAATTTGAGCAAATTGTTGATTTAGTAGAACCCCTGATCAGTAATGAATAGAAATTTTGCCCAAAAATACCGACAAATTCCCCTCAGATTAGTGTTAATTATCCCCTTTGTCTTGCAAATTGTCGGTGCAGTGGGGTTAGTTGGTTATCTTTCTTACCGTAGTGGGCAAAAAGCGGTAGAAGATATGGCCAAACCTTTGATGAAAGAAATTGGCGATCGCATTCACCAAAATCTAGCAAATTACCTCACTAAACCCACAGAAATTACCCGAAATCATGCCGTAGCCTTCCAGCTTGGTATCCTAAATTGGCGCGATTTAGCGACTTTAGAAAAATATTTTTGGCAACAATCAGAAATTTTTGATAATATAAATTCCATAGCGATCGCTAACGAACAAAAGGAAATTTTAATTATCCAAAGGCTAGATAAAAACTCTCGCGCAATTCGATTGAGAGATAAATCTACTAACTATAATTGGGATAATTATCTAGCAGATGATCAGGGAAAACGCATCAAATTAATTAGACGTTCCAAAACCTACGATCCCCATAACGATCCTCCTAATAACCCTTGGTATAAAGCAACAAAAAAAGCAGGTAAATCTCTCTGGAGTCTCAATGTAGCCCTGATCAAAGAAAATAGCCCTAATCTTCTTGCTGTTCACTTGCAGCCGTTTTATGACCGGAATAATACCTTTCAAGGAGTTCTCGGTTCTTCTGTTTCTTTATCGGAACTAGGCTCATTCCTAAAAAGTTTGAAAATTGGTAAAACTGGTCAGGCTTTCATAATCGAAAGAAATGGATTATTGATTGGTACATCAACCGGAGAAATTCCCTTTCAACAAGGATTAATTGATCCCTCAAATCCCAATAATTGGGCGAAAAATGTAGACCCAAATCGACGTAGACTAAATGCCCTTAAAAGTAGCAATTTACTAACTCAGAAAATTACCACCTATTTAAAAAATAAATTTACCGATTTTGATGACATTGAGCAAACACAGCAACTTAACTTTACTTTGAATAATCAATCTTATTTTGTTCAAGTTGTGCCATTTCAAGGTCAAGAAAATCTAGATTGGATCACAGTTGTTGTTATTCCTCAATCTGACTTTATTGGAGAGATTCAAGCAAATGCCCGTTGGACTATTATATTATGTGGTTTGACTCTTGTTATTGCCACAGGAATTGGTATTGTCATCACCAGATGGATAACTAACCCAATTCTCAGCTTAAATAGAGCTAGTCAAGCTTTAGCATTAGGAAAATGGCAAAATTCTGAGATCAAAACAAGCAAAATAGAAGGTCAAAGTATTACAGAAATAGCAACTCTCGCTGATTCTTTTAATAGTATGGCTGTTCAATTACAAACATCTTTGGCAACTTTGGAACAACGAGTACAGGAGAGAACAGCAGAATTAGTAATTGCTAAAGAAAAGGCTGAGGTTGCTAACCAAGCCAAAAGTGCCTTTATTGCCAATATGAGCCATGAATTGCGATCGCCTTTAAATGCAGTCATTGGCTTTTCTCAATTAATGTTACGCGCTAATAATTTGCCCTCTAATCAATACGAAAATGCTGGGATTATTTATCGCAGTGGAGAATATTTACTCACATTAATTAATCATGTTCTTGATCTATCGAAAATTGAAGCAGGTAAGGCAACTTTAAATGTCCATGATTTTAACCTTTATCGCTTACTAGATGATTTAGAAGATATGCTACATTTACGGGCAAGTAATGGGGGATTGTATTTAATATTTGAACGTGGTGAAAACATCCCCCAGTATATTTGCGCCGATGAAGTGAAATTACGCCAGGTGTTAATTAATTTAATTAGTAATGCGATTAAATTTACTCGCACAGGTGGAATTACCGTTAGAGTAAATAGAGAAAATGAAGAAATAACAGATATTTTTATTCTTAATTTCCAAGTACATGATACAGGGGTAGGTATTGCCGCAGCCGAATTGCCAAAACTATTTGATGCCTTTGCCCAAGCACAAGCGGGAAAAGAGATGCAAGAAGGAACAGGTTTAGGTTTAGCAATTAGTCGTAAGTTTGTACAGTTAATGGGAGGTGATATTGCCGTTGAAAGTCAATTAGGCAAGGGAACAACTTTTAAATTTTCAATTCAAGCAAAACTAGGTCAAGTAATTGTTGATAATCATTCAGGAGAATATCAAAGAGTAATAGGACTTGCACCAGATCAACCTCAATATAAAATATTAGTAGTGGATGATAAACCTATTAATCGTCAATTACTAATTAAGCTTTTAGAACCCTTGGGTTTTGAGATGAAAGAAGCTAGTAATGGCAAAGAAGGGATTACTATTTGGGATGAATGGGAACCCCACCTAATTTGGATGGATATGCGAATGCCTGTGATGGATGGTTATGAAGCTACCAAGTATATCAAATCTACCACCAAAGGTAATGCTACTGCTGTGATTGCTTTAACAGCCAGTGTTTTAGAAGAAGAGAAAGCCATAGTCCTTTCTGCTGGTTGTGACGATTTTCTACGAAAACCCTTTGCCGAACATACGATTTTTGAAACCTTAGCTAAACATTTAGGAGTAAAATACATCTTTGCTGAAAATACCTCCTTCACCTTGGAAGAACCGGCAAAAAGTGCATTAACATCCCAAAGCCTCACCTGTATGTCTG
The DNA here is from genome assembly GCF_034932285.1 of Cronbergia sp. UHCC 0137. Taxonomy (NCBI): domain Bacteria; kingdom Bacillati; phylum Cyanobacteriota; class Cyanophyceae; order Nostocales; family Nostocaceae; genus Cronbergia; species Cronbergia sp. UHCC 0137. The sequence continues at coordinate 10,961 of NZ_JAYGHC010000030.1, read as the reverse complement.
GAGAATGGATTACTCAATTATACGAAGCTGCACTTGAGGCTAATACTAAACTTGTCCTCAAACTTATAGGAGAAATACCCGAAACAGAAACTTATTTAGCGCAATCTTTAGCTAAATTTGCCCGTCAATTTGAATTTGAGCAGATTGCTGATTTAGCAGAACCTTTGATCAGCAATAATTAGTTATACATCATTAGAATCTCAATCTAATCATGGCAATTTTATGAATAAACGACTCTCAAAAAGACCATTAGGACAATTGTTGGGCAAATTCTTCAAATATTTAGCTTGCGGTATTATTACCGTGATATTAGCGATCGCTCTTACGAATTGTACCACCCAAACGACCTCACCATTACGCATTGGTACTAATCTTTGGACGGGATATGAGATATTATATCTAGCCCGCCATTTGGGTTACTATAACGAAAAGTCGATTAAGTTGGTCGATTATCCTTCGGGAACAGAGGAAGTAAGAGCTTATCGCAATGGGGAAATTGAAGGTGCAGGGTTATCAATTGATCAAGCGTTAGTGTTAGCAGCAACCCAAGAAAACATCAAAATCATTAGCATTGTGGATGTTTCTCATGGTGGGGATGTGATTTTAGCAAAACCAGAATTTGCCGACATTAAAGCCTTAAAAGGTAAACGAGTGGGTGTAGAATCAACCGCTTTAGGAGCTTTTTTTCTGGGACGAGCGCTAGAAAAAAATGGAATGTCTGTTAAAGATATTCAGTTAGTTTCTTTAGAACTTACAGAACATGAACGAGCTTATAAAGAAGGGAAAATAGATGCTGTTGTCACCTTTGGACCAGCCAGAATCAAACTATTAGCAGCCGGGGCTAAGTCATTATTTGATAGTAGTCAGATTCCCGGAGAAATTGTAGATATTATCGCCGTTAGTACAGAAGCGATCGCTAATCATCATGATAGCATTCAAGCATTAATAACTGGTCAATTCCGTGCCTTAGATTATTTCCAGAAAAATCCCCAAGATGCAGCTACTAGAATGGCTAAAAGAACCCAAGTAACCCCAGAACAAATTTTAAACGCTTTTAAAGGATTACGCCTACCTAACTTACAAGAAAATCAAAAATTACTAGATCAAAGCGATCCTACACTGGTCAACGGAATGAAGAAACTCGTACAAATCATGGTAGAGAAGAAATTGCTACCAAAAACGATTGATCCTGTGAGCATTCTGGACGATAGCTTTACTAAGAATGTCAAGTTATAAAGTCTAAAAAACCTAATGAAAAGTTTTCCTTTACCCCTTAGATTTTCAATTCCGGCAATTTTAATCTTTTGTGGTAGCCTATTAGGAATTAATTCTTTTAATCAGGAAGTTAGTGATGCCTATAAAAAAACAGAAATAAATACTAAAAACTATGTAGCAATTTCCGCAGGACAAACAGCAAGAATTTTGGATTATTTATATCGCAGAACAGATATTGAAGATGCAGAAATTACGATTATTAGTCAGCTTGGCAGCGATCCAAACCTGAATTTAGTAATGGTAATTGATGATCAAAATATCATTCATCTATCAAACCGTTATGAACTCAGAGATATTCCCATCAGTAAAACTGTTGCTGGTGCTTATACTTCTGAGTTAACTACGGTGCGAACAAAATTGGCAGGAAATATACTACTTTCTCAAGATAGAAAAAAGCTGATTGCCATTTATCCTATTCTTTTACAGATTTTGCCCAATGAAATACGCCCTTCAAGGGTGGGAATTTTGTTTTTTGAATATGATCTTAACCCCGCTAAACAACAAGCTTACAATGATGCTTTAAAGCGATCGCTAATATTTAATGGTTCATTAACTATATTTTGTTTAGGCTTATGGTTTTTCTTTGAATTTAGCCTAACTCGTCGCGTTTCTCAGTTAGTTGCTGCTAGTAATAGTTTAGCTGAAGGCAACCTCAATGTCAGAACTAGATTATCAGGTTCAGATGAACTTGTGCAAATCTCTGTGGCATTTGATCACATGGCGAGTAAAATTCAGGAAAATACTAGAATACTACAACAGGAGTTAATAAAAAGGGAACTTATAGAAGCACAATTGCAAGAAACTAACGAGCAACTTTCTATTTCTAATGTTGAACTTGCCTCTGCAACTAAAGCTAAAAGTGAGTTCCTGGCTAATATGAGTCATGAAATCCGTACCCCGATGAATGGTGTAATTGGTATGGTGGAACTCCTTGCTATGACAACTCTTTCGGAGGAACAAAAAGACTTAGTTTATACTGTTAGAGATAGTGGAAAAGCCCTTTTGATAATCATTAACGATATTCTTGACTTCTCTAAAATTGAATCAGGAAATTTAGAATTAGAACAACATCCTTTTGTGTTGAAAGATATCATTAAATCTGTATGTAATCTTCTATCTAAACAAGCATCAAATAAAGAAATTAATCTCGAATATTCTATTAATCCTAATGTTCCGATCAATCTTTTAGGTGATAGTTCTCGTTTACGTCAAATATTGCTAAATCTTATAGGAAATGCGATTAAATTTACCCATCAAGGCAGGGTTCTTGTCTCAGTTATCAGTAACTATCATCAAGAATTGACAAAAAACACAGTCAGGAAAGTTGAAGAATATGAATTAATGATCACGATTCAAGATACGGGAATTGGTATTGATAGTAATCGTATCAAGCAACTATTTCAACCTTTTACCCAAGCTGATGCTTCCATTAGTCGTAAATATGGGGGTACTGGTTTAGGTTTAGCAATTAGCAAAAGTTTAGTTAATTTAATGGGAGGTACAATTTGGGTAGAAAGTCTTGGTAATATTGCTGGTTATCCTCCTCAGAATTGGATTTCAGATTTAGAAACACCACAAAATCAAGGGTCAAGTTTTTATTTTACGATCATAGTCAAAGCAGTTTTATCACCTGAAATTAACTCACAAATAAATCCTGATCAGCCTAAACCAGAAGCGATAATTACCCAATCTAAATTAAAAATATTGATTGCCGAAGACAATAGAATCAATCAAAAAGTGGTAACATTAACACTTAAAAAACTTGGCTATATTGCTGATATTGCTAATAATGGTATAGAAGCATTAGCAATGCTAGAAAAAGAATCTTATGAAGTAATTTTAATGGATATGCAAATGCCAGAGATGGACGGCATAACAGCAACAAAAATAATTCGTCAATCTGACCAACCACAACCTTGGATTATCGCCTTAACCGCTAACAGTTTAGAGGAAGATCGCCAAATTTGTTTAGATGTAGGAATGAATGATTTCGTTACTAAACCCATAGCGATCGCTGAACTGAACCGTGTACTATCAGAATATTTAAAAACCCATAGTTAAGTAGAAAGCCAGTTTTTCTCCTGACTCCTGAGTCCTGCTGTATATTATGTACAAATATCCTATTCTGAAAGCTCTCATTGATCTTCACTTAGTGCTAAAGGAAGCCACAAAACAGATCAAATCTACCACCAAAGGCAATTTCACAGCAGCGATCGCTATAACAATCAGGGTATTATCAACAACAGAGAGCTATCGCCCTTCCTACCTATGATCATAAATTTTTTCCAAACCGCAATTTATCTGGTAAAATCACTGATAAAACTAGCTCATCAATTTAAATTTGAACAAATTGCTGATTGAGTAAAACCCCTAATAACCAATGAATCATGACTCTCAACCTAAAAACAAAGGCAATATTCTTCTGGTAGATGACATCCCAGAAAATTTGCAACTCCTAAGTAATTTACTCATTAATCTTGGGTATAGCGTTCGTAGTGTTACCAGTGGACGAATGGCACTCAAAACCGTAAAAATTAAGCGACCAGATGTAATCCTTTTAGATATCCAAATGCCAGAAATGGATGGCTTTCAAGTTTGTCAAGCTATTAAAGCCGATGAGAATTTATATAATATTCCAGTCATTTTTATTAGTGCTTTAGATGATGTTTTCGACAAAGTAACCGCCTTTAAATCCGGTGCAATAGATTACATCACAAAACCCTTTCAAATCGAAGAAGTCGCCGCACGTCTAGAAAATCAATTAACCATTCAACGTCAACAACGGATTTTAGAACAAGAAATTTCTAACCGCAAAGAAGCAGAAGAGGTACTTTATCAATCTAGAGCATTATTATCCAGCGTTTTGAATAGTTCACTTGATGGTATTGCCGCTATGCAAGCTGTTCGGGACCCCATAACCGGGAACATAGACGATTTTCGTTGCTTAGTCGTCAACCCTGTAATTGCTAGAGCCTTTGGCAATAAACGGGAAGAGATGGTCGGTAAGCTAATCCTCAAACAAATCCTCAGCCACATTGAGCCAGAACTATTCGACGAATTTGTTAACATAGTCGAAATTGGTCAACCTTTAGAACGAGATTTTTACTATCCATCAGGCAATTCCTCTTGGTTTCACTTTGTCGCTGTAAAATTAGGCGATGGTTTTGCTATTACTATTCGTGATATCACAGCACGTAAACAATCCGAATTTCAATTACAACAACAAGCTAAAAACTTAGAAATTACTTTGCACCAACTACAGCGCACCCAAGCCCAACTCATCCAAAGCGAAAAAATGTCTTCTCTTGGCAATATGGTTGCAGGTGTTGCCCATGAAATTAATAATCCCGTTAATTTTATTCACGCCAATCTTATTCCTGCCAGTGAATATTTACAACACTTACTGTATTTAGTGCAACTCTATCAACAACACTTTCCCAACCCTCCAGCAGAAATTAAAGCACAACTAGAGAATATTGACCTAGATTTTCTGCAACAAGACATCATTAAACTTCTTGATGCTATGGAGAACGGAACTAATCGCATTCGGAACATAGTTCTATCCCTGCGTAATTTTGCCCGTCTGGATGAATCTGAATTGAAACGAGTGGATATTCATCAAGGTATTGATAGTACACTGATGATTCTGCAACATCGTCTCAAAGCCACACCAGATCGTCCAGAAATTATAGTCATTAAAGAGTATGGTAAAATTCCCTTGATCGAGTGTTATTCTGGTCAACTCAATCAAGTATTTATGAATCTTCTTGATAATGCTATTGATGCCTTAGAGGTAAAATTTATAGAAGCAGAAAGACAAATTAAAATTCGCACCGAAGTTCTCAATAGTCACCGAGTATTAATCAAAGTATCAGACAATGGTTTAGGGATTGATCCAGAACTACAATCAAAGTTATTTGATCCTTTTTTTACAACTAAACAGGTGGGAGAAGGTACAGGTTTAGGACTATTTATCAGTTACCAAATTGTCGTCAATAAACATGGTGGAGATTTATACTGTCAATCAATACTGGGAAAAGGAGCAGAATTTGTGATTGAAATTCCCATTAGTAACAGTCTACAACCATCCTTGTAAGGATTTAGAATAAAAGCAATAATTCTAGGAGTTACCCATTGACAAAATCTATTACACAAGAATTATGGATTTTATCTCTTGTAGGGTGCGTCAGACCCGATAATTTAGTACACAACAGATTTTATCTATCTGACGCACCGCACTAATAAGCGATTCCAAAAGCCTGGATTTAGGCCATCTCATTCATACATATTATCTGTATTTTGTACAGTGCGTAAGTCCTAAATTCTATTGAATACAAATAATTAATTTAGTATTCCTGATAACAATGAATCATGATTCTCAATCTGAAAACAAAGGAAACATTCTTCTGGTCGATGACATTCCAGAAAATCTGCAACTTCTAAGTGATTTATTAAACGATCTTGGTTATAATGTTCGTAGCGTCACCAGTGGAAGGATGGCACTTAAAACCGTAAAAATCAAGCAACCAGACGTGATCCTTTTAGATATCAAAATGCCAGAAATGGATGGTTTTCAAGTTTGCCAAGCTCTCAAAGCCGATGAAAATTTATGTAAGATTCCAGTTATTTTTATCAGTGCTTTAGATGATGTCTTTGACAAAGTAACCGCCTTTAAATTTGGTGCCATAGATTACATCACCAAACCTTTTCAGATCGAAGAAGTAGTGTTACGTCTAGAAAGTCAATTAACTATTCAACGTCAGCAACGTCTTTTAGAAAAAGAAATTATTAAGCGCAGAGAGGCAGAAGAGGTACTTTATCAATCTAGGGCATTACTATCTAGCATTTTGAACAGTTCACTTGATGGTATTGCCGCTATGCAAGCTGTTCGTGACCCCACAACAGGGAATATAGAAGATTTTCGATGTTTAGTCGTCAATCCTGTAATTGCCAAAGCCTTTGAACGTAGACGTGAAGATATGATCGGCAAGCTGGTGTTAAGAAAATTTCTCAGCCGTCTTGAGCCAGAACTATTTAATAGTTTCGTTGATATAGTTGAGATTGGTGAATCCCTAGAAAGGGACTTTTACTATCCATCAGGTGATTCTTCTTGGTTTCACTTTGTGGCAGTAAAATTAGGAGATGGTTTTGCAATTACCATTCGTGATATCACAGCACGCAAAAAAATCGAAATATCTCTACAAGATGCCAACCAAAAACTAGAAGAACTGGCAAATTTAGATGGTTTAACTCAAGTAGCCAATCGTCGTTGCTTTAATAAAAAACTACAGACAGAATGGGTAAATCTGGCGCAAACACAACAATTGTTGACCCTAATTTTGTTTGACTTGGATGAGTTTAAACACTATAACGACTACTATGGACATCTAGCAGGTGATGATTGCTTGTTAAAAATTGCACAAGCAGTTTATCAATGTATTCGTCATCAGGATCCTTATCGTCCCATGGATCTTATAGCACGTTACGGTGGTGAAGAGTTTGTGGTACTCCTCCCCAATACCGATTTAGAGGGAGGAATTAAAGTCGCAACTAGGATTCAGCAAGCAATTCACAATTTAGCAATTCCCCACGAACAATCAACGGTGAAGGATATTGTCACAGTCAGCTTGGGAATTGCTTCAATCATACCCACCTTGGATGTTAAACCAGATATAGTTATTGCCTATGCAGACAAAGCACTATATGATGCCAAACAGCAGGGACGCGATCGCTATTGTAGATATACTTCACCCAATCCTTAATTAAAGTAACATAATGTCAGGTAAAAACATTCTTTTTTTGACTCTATTGTTGTTTATACCAGTCTCCCTAACGGCACACTTTCTAGAATGGGGTGACTTAATCGTTTTCATCACAGCCGCCTTAGCCATTCTACCCCTAGCCGGTTGGATGGGTACAGCCACAGAAGAAATTGCCGTAGTAGTCGGACCCTCATTGGGTGGTTTATTAAATGCCACCTTTGGCAACGCCACCGAACTAATTATCGCCTTAGTTGCTTTAAATGCCGGCTTAATAGATGTCGTTAAAGCCAGTATCACAGGATCAATTATCAGTAACTTATTATTGGTCATGGGTTTTTCAATGCTTTTAGGCGGACTGCGCTACAAAGAACAAACATTCCAGTCAGTTGTGGCCCGGGTAAACGCTTCTTCGATGAATTTAGCAGTAATTGCCATGCTGTTACCTACCGCAATGAACTACACTTCCATCGGCATTAGTGAAAGAATCGTCCAAAATCTTTCTCTAGCCGTGGCAGTAGTGTTAATTGTCGTTTATGGTTTAACCCTACTCTTTTCGATGAAAACTCACTCCTATTTATATGATGTCGGTGTAGCAGACACAGAATCAGAAGCAGAAGAAGTTGATCATCAAAAACCAAATATTTGGTTGTGGAGTGGTGTATTGCTAGTTTGTACCCTGTTAGTCGCTTTAGAATCAGAATTGCTAGTAGACACCTTAGAAGTAGCCACCTCTAAACTAGGTTTAACAGCCCTATTTACCGGAGTAATTTTAGTCCCTATTATCGGTAATGCCGCCGAACACGCCACAGCAGTCACTGTGGCAATGAAAGATAAAATGGATCTTTCCATGTCTGTGGCTGTAGGATCAAGTATGCAAATCGCTCTCTTTGTCGCTCCCGTTTTAGTAATAGCTGGACGGATAATGGGTCAGCCTATGGATTTAGACTTCAATCCCTTTGAATTGGTGGCAGTAACTGTATCCGTGTTAATTGCCAATAGCATTAGTTCAGATGGTCAGTCTAATTGGTTAGAAGGAACTTTACTCTTAGCCGCTTACATGGTATTAGGTTTTGCCTTCTATTTCCATCCAGTAGTATAAGCTTTTATCCGTGGGATCAATCCAAAATCTCAAGAGGCGATTTGCACTAAACCAAAAAAATCAAACCTCAATACTCAAAATCTAAAATTTCTTTTAACAAAAGGAAATATGGGTTTTAGTAACATCAACTAAAATGACTGAAATTGGCCTGCTGATGAAAGGCGTATTAAACGCCAGACTATCAACTTTGTCCCATTTAGCGGTACAAGAAAATTTTCAGCCGAAAAATGGTTTACATAAGTCAACAAATCGCCAATCTACTAGGTTAGTTCCCACCACTCAAATTACACCCCCTGAATTTATCCAAACAGAAGGAAATACCCATGCAAAAAGCGCCATATTAGCACTTAGACGAAACAACTTACTCCAGCAAATTAAACAGAAATACCCTAACTCCGGCTTGTTAAACCTAGCTTCTGCCCAGGATATTCCCATATCACGTCAAAAAACTGTAAAACTATCACCAAGATATCCAGGCTTCACGAAACAACCACCACCAATCCTGCGTTTTGGTAGTTCAGGTATTTCTGTCAGAATTTTGCAACGCTTGTTAATGTCTAAGGGCTATGGTGTTGGGGTAGATGGTAATTTTGGACCTCTCACAGAAACGGCTGTCAAAGCATTTCAACATCAGCGTCGTTTATTAGTAGATGGTATAGTCGGTCAAAGAACTTGGTGGGAGTTGACAATTTGATTGATGAGTTGACACTATCCTCCTTCTCTACCCTGTAGTTGGACACAACTTGAGGGAAAGGGTTGGAGGTTTGATCTATTTGGTGTTGAAAAGATGACCTACAACAAGACCTGGCGATTATAAATCACGGCTACACGAACAAAGTCCACCTGCGTGGACTGAATAAAAACTACTTATTTTTCTAAAGTTGGGTAAAGGCAAAAGTAAAGATTCGGTAAAACCACTGTCTTATCTTAGCATTGGCAAACTATACTAAAAAGGGCGAACGATGGGAATTGAACCCACGAATGGTGGTACCACAAACCACTGCCTTAACCACTTGGCTACGCTCGCCATTGTTATCCATTAACTGATTTTATTAGTTTAACACGAATTCAGAAAAATAGTCAAGTTTTTTTCTAGGAACGCGCTCAATTTATTTTTAGTCTTGACTGTTTAACGACCACACCATACTTTTGGAGTTTATGAAGACCTGGACTATTATAAAATTTGCTGGTGCGACAGCGATCGCTGTCTTGGGAGTGATCATGGCAAAGACAAATCCCGATCAGGTAAACTATGAAGCCTATGCCATTCAACGGTTAACACAATACCTGAAAACCGATGTTTGTCAAAAAGCTCCAAATTTTTTGGAACGTTTAATCAAGTTCAACTGTCATGAGTTAGTTGATTCAGCTAACCCACAAATCCGGGAAATTATTGCCAGAACTACAGAACGGCAGAATTATTTAATTTTTAGTGTTTATCGCACGGAATTAAAACTTAATGCTTTGATACCTAATTATAAATTTGAAACCGTAGGAGCATTCGACAACTTTTATACCTATAAGGCAAAACAACAATAAGTGAATAACCAACCCTGTCTAAACCATTCCTAGTAAAGCTGATTTAATAACCGAATAACTTTTGTAACTTTTGATAGCGATCGCTCGACGATAGCAGGACGCACTTTTTTAATTTCTGCACCAACAGTAGGATCGAAGTTGACTAACCAAATTTCTCCACGTTTTGGCAGATCAGGGTTAATACTCAATGATGTCACCTGCCATTAACTCCTGCCATTCAGAATCTTGTTGATAGTGAGAGAGCATTATTTCAGCTTGACTTTCGAGAATATTCCTACGTTCAGTCATTGGTAACTTCAGAAAAGCAAGACGCTCTTTTAAGGATGGAGAGATATCTTCGGTGGTAGAAGAATGATAACTAACTTCTTGAACCAAAATAACGACTTCAACAGTTTGTCCTACAGTCAGATTTGGAGATTGAATTTCAATTCTATTTCCTGGTAGGACTTTTGCTGTCGTGTACAAAGTTGATTTGACCATTTTTAGTCTTTTCTTTAAATATTTTTATTGTAGTTTATAATATTTGGCAATCGCACTATAAAGCCGCAATCATGCTTTAGATAACTCATTTATGGTAATATCCTGAATAAGTAGTTAAAGACTAAACTGGATAATTTTGGATAGCGATCGCTATGCCCGCCGCAGGCATCGCTCACATTACACTATCTTGGTTACATTATTTCTATACTACCACTACTACAACTATAAGCTAGGTTATCAGTCGAATCACTCAACCTAGAAGATAGGCGATTGAGTAGCGTCTCTTAGTCGATCTTTCAGTTTATTATCCCTGCTCGGAAATTTAGGCGATCGTTAGTATGTTAATTTTGTGTATTTTGGAGCTATCACCTCGGAAATTATTGATGTTACCGTAGTTCATATCAAAAGCATATATAGGAATCCTAGTTGAATCTTGCTCAATATACTGAGACTCAATCGTTGATGATATACGGTTTAGGGTTTACAACTCGTTCAAAAATCAAATAGGAGTTCTATATTTCAGGTACTTTATCATAAAAACATGGGGCACATTTTGTGCATGAAGCCTTATGTAATAAGGGATTCAGAATTAATATACTAGCTTATCCCCGACCTCTCTAGGAAGCCAGGGATTTTGCTGTTTATGAATAATTTAAGATTACTATCTTAAACAATCAAATTAGACTCATAAAGAGAGATATTGCGGAAAAGACTATTGGAATTAGGATTAGCCACATCATGGTCGTTAGCAAAAGTCAGATAATTGAAATTACCTGATAAGTAGTCTCCTACATTAATAGTGTAAG
>NZ_JAYGHC010000029.1:41085-71966 GCF_034932285.1 Cronbergia sp. UHCC 0137 | reverse complement strand
TCTTGCACTTAGCGTTTGAGATGCGCTAACCCTGTCCTACCCCCCTGAACGGTTACCTTTATTCTACATTGATCAGCCTCTGCAAAATCTGTTTGAGAGCGATCGCACTCCAATCAATATCGGCTTCTGTGGTATCTTTACCCAAGGTAAGCCGGATTCCCCCCAAGGCGGCTTTTTCACTATAACCCATTGCTAATAAAACCGGACTAGGACTAAGTTTACCGCTATGACAAGCAGAACCGGCACTAATACCAATTCCCGCCAAATTTAACTGCCGAACTATGGTTTTACCAGTGATTTTTTCACCGTCCGCAGATGCTAAATAAAAACTCAGATGATGGGGTAAACGGTGAATCATGTCACCGGTGGGGATTAAATCGGGAATATCTGCTAGATTGGAAAATAGGCGATCGCGCAACTTAATTAATCTTAATCTTTCCTCCTCTAACTCCTTTCCTGCCAATTCCGCAGCTACCCCAAAACCAGCGATCGCAGGTGTCGCTTGTGTCCCCGAACGCAGTCCCATTTCTTGTCCTCCACCACCTAGCAAAGGCATTAATTCCACTCCTGGACGCACGTACAGCGCCCCCGCACCCAAGGGACCATATAATTTATGGCTAGATAAACTTAACAAATCTACAGGTAAAGTTTGGACATTTAATGGTATGCGTCCCACCGCTTGAACTGCATCTGTGTGGAATAAAGCCCCGTGTGCTTTAGTAATTTTACCTAATTCCTCAATGGGTTGCAGCGTCCCTACTTCACTTTGTCCGTAAATTACCGATACCAAAACAGTATTTGGTTGCAAAGCAGCTTTTAAATCTAGAGGGTTGACTCTACCTTTGCTATCCACACCTAAACGGGTGACTTCCCAACCCCATCTTTCTAACATTCGTGCAGGTTCAGTAATAGCCGAATGTTCCACACTAGAGATAATGATGTGTTGGGGTCTACTATAAGAGCGAGTAACCCCCATAATCGCTAAATTATCCGCTTCCGTTCCCCCGGAGGTAAAAATAATTGATTCGGGAATAGCTTTGATTAATTCTGCTACTTGGATTCGGGCTTTTTCCACAACCAACGCTGAACGGTTGCCCCATTCGTGTAAACTGGAAGGATTGCCCCACTGTTGAGTTAAGACAGATTGCATGATCGCGATCGCTTCTTTGCGGGTGGGAGTAGTAGCACTGTAGTCTAGATATATTTGCATAATTACACCCAATTCACTTTTAACAGATTACCGTGTATATTTCTCCTAGAGTCAGACATTTTTCTTATATATTTTTATTGCTACTTCCCCTTGTTGGTTGTCAAAACATCCAGTCTTATAGTCAGCATATAGGAAAATCAATACTATCAATTTTCAATAATGGAGACAAAAGCCAAAAAGTCCAATCTTCCAACCAGCGGATAAAACCATTACCCCAAGATCCATTAATTCAAGTTTACTTCAATCATTCTCAATCTTCAGAATATCAAGAAAGTTATCGTCAGCAGACACGGTTGGGAGATAATTTAGAAAAACAAATAATTAACGCCATCAACCAAGCTAAATCTACCGTAGATGTAGCAGTACAAGAATTACGTTTACCCAAAATTGCCCAAGCACTAGCTGATAAACAAAAATCTGGTGTAAAAGTTAGAATAATTTTAGAAAATAACTATTCTCGTCCTTGGAGTAACTTAACAGCAACAGAAGTAAAAAAATTAAATCAACGGGAACAAGACCGATATAACGAAATTCGGAAATTTATTGATATTAACCAAGATAATCAACTCACCAAAGATGAAATCAATCAACGGGATGCTTTAGTAATTATCAAAAATGCTAAAATTCCTTGGATAGATGATACTGCTGATGGTTCAAAGGGTAGTGGTTTAATGCACCATAAATTTGTAATTATAGACAATCGCTTTGTAATTATTACCTCTGCTAATTTTACCTTGAGTGATACTTCCGGGGACTTTACTAATCCTAGCACTTTAGGTAATGCCAATAACTTATTAAAGATTGATAGTCCACAATTAGCTACTTTATTTACCCAAGAATTTAATATTATGTGGGGTGATGGTCCAGGAGGTCAACCAGATAGTCGATTTGGAATCAAAAAGCCAGTACGACTTCCTAAACAAATTACTTTAGGAAATACCCAAATTACAGTGAATTTTTCTCCTATTTCATCAACTCAACCTTGGATTAATAGCAGTAATGGTTTAATTGGTAAAACATTAAATTCAGCCATCAAATCAGTAGACATGGCATTATTTGTATTTTCAGAACAACAACTTGCCAATATTTTAGAAACCCGTCACCAGCAAAATGTAAAAATTCGCGCTTTAATAGATTCTCAATTTGCCTATCGTCCCTACAGTGAAGCCTTAGATATGATGGGAGTTGCTTTAAGTAACAAATGCAAATATGAACTTGATAACCGTCCTTGGAGTAATCCTATTACTACCGTTGGTGTACCGATTTTGCCCAAAGGAGACTTATTGCATCATAAATTTGCGGTGATTGATCATCAAAAAGTAATTACAGGTTCTCATAATTGGTCAGCAGCAGCTAATCATGGCAATGATGAAACATTAGTAGTAATTAAAAATCCAATAATAGCTGATCATTATGTTCGTGAATTTAACCGTTTATATAGTAACTTTAAACCAGGTGTACCACCAAATATTCAAGCTAAAATTGCAGCAGAAACAAAAAAATGTTCACAAATTAAAGCGCCTAAATCTAGTGATAAAATTCTAATTACCAAAATAAATATTAATACAGCCAATCAAGAAGAAATAGCCACACTTCCCGGAGTCGGTGAAAAATTAGCGCAAAGGATCATTCTCGCTCGTCAAAAACAAAAATTTACATCTTTAGCAGATTTAGAAAAAGTGCCAGGAATTAGTAATAGAATGTTAGATAAATGGGAAGATAGAATAACTTGGTAACTTAAAATATAGCAGGAGTCAGGAGTCAGGAGTCAGGAGTCAGGAGTTAAGAGTCTCTTGCCATAAGGCTTTTACTGTAGATTCTGTATCTCATTCAAGTGCATACCGCTATAAGTTTCATCTATTTTGTAGGTTGGGTTATGGATTTTATCATATCGACTTACTTAATTCCATGTTTTTTCTGCATTTCTTCAATAAACTGATTTAGAGATTGTGTGTTACCAGTTGCTATATCTTCTAATCCTTTTTTTATACCTATAAAAGTTTCCAATTTTTCAATATCTCGACTTAAATTAATCATGAGAGTTTCTCCACACTAAATTTGCATCTAATTTAATGTTATCATGCAATCGTGAAAATTATTCACCAAATATCAATCATATCTGATATTATTTGTGACAATTCAACCTCTTTCCCCCCTGTCCCTTTTCCTTTTAATAGTAACTTTCACTACTTTTATTATTTTTTCAAAAGTTCTCAATAAACGGCAACACATATCATAATTTTGTTAAATATTGTTAAGAAAACTTACACGCCTCTTAACAAAAGGAAATATTGTTTATGGCAGTTTCCCGTGAGAAAAATGTACCACATCAGGTTGTTATCGTTGGTGGTGGCTTTGGTGGACTCTATACAGCAAAGACCCTTGCTAACGCAAATGTAAATGTTACTCTGATTGATAAACGTAATTTCCACTTATTTCAGCCGCTTTTATATCAAGTTGCCACAGGTACCCTATCACCGGCTGATATTTCCGCACCATTGCGATCTGTATTTAGCAAAAGCAAGAATACAAAAGTGTTGCTGGGAGAAGTAAATGCTATTGATCCAAAAACGCAACAAGTGATTATGGGTGATGAAATCATACCTTATGATACATTAGTTGTTGCCACAGGTGCTAATCATTCCTATTTTGGTAAAGATAATTGGAAAGAAACTGCTCCTGGTTTGAAAACCGTGGAAGATGCGATAGAAATGCGTCGGCGGATATTTTCGGCATTTGAAGCAGCAGAAACGGAAACTGATCCTGAAAAACGCCGTGCTTACTTGACTTTTGTGATTGTCGGGGGTGGTCCGACTGGTGTAGAATTAGCGGGTGCGATCGCCGAGTTGGCATACAAAACTCTTAAAGAAGACTTCCGTAACATCAACACCTCAGAGACAAGAATTTTACTATTGCAAGGGGGCGATCGCATTCTCCCATATATTGCGCCAGTGTTATCGAAAGCAGCAACAGAATCTTTGCAAAAGTTGGGTGTGATTATTCACACTAAGACCAGAGTCACAAATATTGAAAATGACATTGTTACTTTCAAGCAAAACGATGAATTGACAGAAATTGCCTCAAAAACTATATTATGGGCAGCAGGTGTTCAAGGTTCTGCTTTGGGTAAAGTTTTAGCAGAAAGAACAGATGTAGAATGCGATTTCTCTGGAAGAGTAATTGTAGAACCCGACTTGACTATCAAGGGTTATAAAAACATTTTCGTAATTGGAGATCTAGCCAACTTCTCCCATCAAAATGGTAAACCCTTACCTGGTGTTGCACCCGTAGCCAAACAACAAGGAGAATATGTAGGTGGACTGATTCAACTACGGCTTCACGGTCATACTTTGCCACAATTTCATTACACAGATGTCGGTAGTTTGGCGATGATCGGGCAAAATTTAGCTGTTGTAGATTTAGGCTTCATCAAACTCACAGGTTTCCTTGCTTGGGTATTTTGGCTAATAATTCACATCTACTTCTTAATTGAGTTTGACACTAAATTAGTAGTAGTAATTCAATGGGCATGGAACTATATTACTCGTAATCGTCGCTCTAGATTGATTACAGGTAAAGAAGCTTTTTTAAGACCACCAACTGTTAACAATAGCAGTCATTCGCACACTTCAGAAAAGCAGCAGCCAGTTAATCCCTAGAATTTTTACTTTGTAGTCAACTTCAGCCCTTGAGGATCTTGCTATATCTGTGTTCAATTCCTTAAAAATCGCACTTCCGAATTTCTACAAAACACCGTGTGGGTATGGGTTTAGCAATGATAAACCCATACAATTATTGACGTTAAATAAATGATTCCTACGGAGTGCGTAGCGATCGCACATTCCCAACAACAAAAAGGCGATCTGCTGAAAGCAGCAGCGCTTACGCGATCGCGTTAGTCCACAGCAGGTATCGCTTTTCAAGACAGTTTAAATTTCAGGAATAGCTGATAATAAACAACGTAAAGCCCGATTTACTGCTTCTGACGTTTGAAAAGTATCAGAATTAATCAAGATCCTCCCAACCCCCCTTACAAAGGGGGATTCAGGGGGATCTGCGGGTGTTGAATCCCACACGAAAAAGTTTTCAAACATCCTCTAAATTATTCTGTCTGACGCACCCTACAGACTACAAAAAGCAAATTGGGTTATCTACTCGTAAGGGTAAAAAAGTCAATACTTCTCGGATCAAGTTAATGATTGACATTAATCTTTTAGGATTCCCAAAATTTGGATTTTTGGTTAACCGAGAAGTATTGCTATCAATCCTACTTGGACTTGGATTTGGCTTCCAAATTTTCCAAGCGGCTTTTGAGTTCCTGATTTTGTTGTTTGAGTTGGTTGAGTTCCTCGCGCAACTGACGCAGGGTTTTATCTGGTCCGATATTCTTTTGGACTTTGGTTATTTCTTCCTCTGCATAGCGACGCACCCGACCATCTGCGGTTTGATCGGCTAGAGATTGCAAGATAGCGATCGCTTTTGGGGTTTCCATTTCTCCCAAAGCCGTTAATACAGCCACCTGGGTTAAAAAGAAGGTTTCTTTGGCAATTTCGGCTAAATTGTCTAAAATTCGTTCGATATTCGCCGGAGTTTGTCCCACAGAAATTTTACCCAAAGCCCGAATAGCTGCTAAACGCAAAGGTTGGGAAATACCGAGTTTGGTGTATTCTAAAAGCAAATTTAAAGCCGCTTCCGAAGTTTTAAATTGTGCTAAACCACCAATAGCCCCACTGCGTACTACCTCATTCCAACCGGCTCGTTCTTCTAAAACCGATTTCAGCAGCTTGATTACCTTTTCTTCTGAGGGCTTATCATCTAAATTAGCCGCACAAATTGCCCCAATGGTACGACAAGCCGCAGCTTCCACATAGTAACTAGAATCGCCTTCTTGAACAAACTCTTTGACTGCTTTGTAACTAGGATGAGTTTTAATTTGGGCTAAGGACTCGATCACAGAACGACGCACATAAGGATTTTCATCCTCCAACCCACTCACTAAAGCATCAAAAGCTTGATCTAATTTAATCTCTGTTAATTGTTTAGCGACCTCTACCTGCACACCCCAGAAAGGATCATTTTTCAAAGCTGCGGATAATGCTTGAACCGCTTCTAAAGAGCCTTTTTTAGCTAACGCTTCGGCTGCATAAATGCGAGAAATGGGATCGGGATCAAATTCCAATTGGGCTTTCAATTCTGGGATAGGATATTCCAAGACCACAGTTTTTAGATAATTATTACCCACATCAAAGCTTATAAAATCTGGCTTCTCTTTCAAGGGGAAATAAAAACTTTGTTCTCGTTCATTGACTCGGACAGTAAAAATTGAAAGTTGTTCAGGGGAATTTTGTAATTTATAACCAAAACCAATGGGGATTTTCAGATCAAATAAATCCTTGCTGCCATGATGATCATCACTAGCTTGGGTTTGTGTCACCGTCACCTTAGCCAAGTTAGAATCCCCATCCCAAGCATAAACCACTTTAAAATCGGGATGGCCACCACGATAAACGTATTGATCAAACAAAAATGTCAAATTACGGCCAGTTGCTGCTTCAATTGCCCTTAATAAATCTACTGTTTCTACAGTTTGGTGAGCATGATTTTGGACAAAAGTTTGAATTGCTGTCCAGAATAATTCATCTCCCAATTCTGCGCGAATCATGTGATAGACACAAGAGCCTTTTTCGTAAATATGGCGATCGTAAAGTTCAATCGCTTCGCGGTAAACATGAGTTACCATTGGTCTACGGTAGCGACTACTATCTTCGCTCACATAACTCCGACCTTCCTGTAACCGATAATAAGCCGCATCTTGTGTACCATATTCTTGTTCTGTCCACATCACCTCAGAATAAGAAGCCATACCTTCCTTAATCCAAGCGTGAGACCAATGTTTAATTACTAGCAAATCCCCAAACCATTGATGTGCTAGTTCATGAACTACTAAACTTTCACTGTTGCGGTTATCTAATATTGCTCGTTCATCAAGTAAACATCGATCTGTTAACAATGTGGTGGATGTATTTTCCATCCCCCCGAAAATGAAATCATCTACACAAACTTGGGCATATTTGGGAAAAGGGTAAATATAACCATACTTTTCGCTCAAAAACTCCATCATGCGGGGAGTTTTGCCTAAACTGCGTTTAGCGTCTGCTTCTCTTCCTTTTTCCACGTAGTAGGTGACAGATTTGCCTTGCCACTCCTCTCGAATTTCAGCAAAATCACCCACTGCAAGAGTCATTAAGTAGGTAGGATGAATTTGTTCCTGTAACCAATGGTAAATTTTCCGATTTTCTTTTTCTGTGGTGTTAATTAGTTCACCGTTGGAAATAGCCATCAGGGGCTTAGGAACACTAACACGAATTTCTGAGGTTGACAACTGCCCTGGGTAGTCAAAACAGGGAAACCAAAAGCGAGAGTCTTCGTCTTCTCCTTGAGTCCAGACTTGGGTGGGTTTATGTGGATAGTGTTTGTCTGGTTGGATAAAGTACATTCCTCGTTGGGGTTTTTCCACGGAGTAGGAGATGACGATCAACAGTTTCTCACCAATTAGGGTTGGTTGAGAAAGTTGAATGGCCAGTTTTTCTCCGTCGTATTCAAATTGCTGTGGTACCTGATCTACTTCTACAGATTGGATATTCAGATTCACAGCGTCCAAAATCAAACGCTTAATACCATTACGGATGGGTAATAGACGAATGGTACAACTACCAGAGTAACTTTTACTGGGTATATCCAAACACAGATCGAGGAAGATATGCTCTACCTGTCCTGGACGGTCGGGGTTATAGTGTGGTTTAGCCCCTGGTAGTTCAAAAGGTTTGTGTCCGTTACTCTCTGTATCAAAATAAGACTTCGACATTGATTATTACTAACCTTGTAATCCTAAAACTTCTGGTGAGATGTGGTTGCTAAAACAGGACTTACCCACGGAATACGAAATATAAGGGTCTGAGATTGTTAAGAGGTTAAGTACAAATACTAGCAATTATTTTTCTAGCTTAGAATATTTTTTGGCTAACTAACCGACTATTTTTGAAAAAATACACTAAGATACGATTTGCGGATTTATTCATCATCCTAATGGAGTAATTACAATGTATTGGTGTGTACAATTACTAATTTTATCAGTAAATACCGCTAAAATAGTGGATAATTGTGATTAATTACTAATCTCGCCATAATTCTTGTAGCTACTGAGTGTAACAATTTAAAGAAAAGAGGATTACAAAAATGCCTAAAGATAAATCAAATTTTCTAGGTTTTGCAGTTGTTGCAGGTCTAGTGGTTGTGGGTGGTGTGGCTGCTTATATGTATTTGAAGGGTGGGATTGGAGATAGTTCTAGTCCTTTAGGTAGTGCGAAAGTTGTTCCTTCTACGGCATTAATGGCGACTTATGTTAACACTGATAGCCAATCTTGGGCTAAGTTAAAGCAGTTTGGAACTTCCCAAGCTCAGGAGTTGATGACAAAGGGTTTACAGGATCTAAATCAAGAGGTTTTTAGTGAGAGTCAAATATCTTACGAACAAGATATACAACCTTGGATTGGTGGGGTGATGATTGCTGTACTGCCACCAAATCCGACTAAACCTGTTCAAACTAACCCATCCCAGGAGTCTAATATTTTATTGGTGGTGGGGATTAAGGACAAAGTTAATGCTTTAAATTTTGCTAATAAGCTCAAGGGACTGAAAACTGTCAAGATTCAGGAATCGGATTATAAGGGTGAAAAAATTATTGAGAGTCAGGGTAAGGGTAAACCAACTTATACTGTGGTGTTGAATAATAGCCATTTGCTCTTAGCCCCGGAAAGAAAGGCTGTAGAACAGGCTATTGATACTTTTAAGGGGGGAGATTCTTTTGCTGGTAAAGTGGGCGCGAATGAGATTCTAGGGGCTGGTGTGGATGTGAAAAATAGCCTAGCCCAGATTTATATTCCTGATTATGCTAATACGGTGCAGCAGTTGGCGGGGTTGAGTTCCCAGTCTAGACAATTACCTCCTTCTACTTTGAAGCAGATGCAGCAGGTAAAATCGTTGGTGGCGGCTGTTGGGGTGGATGATGGGGGATTGAGGTTGAAAGCGATCGCTAATTTAGATCCAGAACTAAGCAAATTCCAGTATCAAAATACTCCAGCTAACATAGTGGGACAATTTCCGACGGAGACCTTCGCTTTGGTTAGCGGCCAGGGAATTAGTGAAAGCTGGAAAACCATCACCGAGCAATCACAGGAGTATCCTGAAATTAAGCAAGGTATTGAACTGGCTCGCGGCCAATTAAAATTCGTGAATATTGATCTAGATCAAGATATTTTTAGCTGGATGAATGGTGAATTTGCTGTGGGTGCGATTGAATCTAAACAAGGTGTGTTGGCCAATGTGGGTTTTGGGTTAGGTTTAGTTTTTGACACTAGCGATCGCGCCACCGCTACCAATACTTTTAGTAAACTAGACGAAATAGCTAAACAGCAATCTCTCACCGTTGCCCAAAGAAAGATCGGTGATAAAGATGTTACTGAATGGCAAATCCCCCAACAAGGTGCTTTAGTGGCTCATGGCTGGTTAGACCAGGATACCGTTTTTTTGGCCTTGGGTGGAGCGATCGCTGATTCCATTGCAGACCGCAAGGGTGAATCTCTCAATAACACCGACTCTTTTAAAGTTGTCACAGGTTCTTTACAAAAACCCAACGGTGGTTATTTTTATTTAGACATGGACAAAACTAAGTCCCTAATTGAGAAGTTTGCAACTCAAGGTTCACCCCTCCCACCAGAAGCCGAGGCTGTTCTTAGTTCTATTCGCGGTTTTGGTGTAACGGTAAATAGTCCCAATAAGTCTACCAGTCAAATGGAAATGTTTTTGGCTCTTAAATCAGGTAATAAATAGGTAATTAGTTCCCTGGGATTCCAATACTTCTCGGTTAAGGAGTGTAGAGACGAGAATCCCTACCCATGGAACGTCTCTACAGAGGTTTTCGGCTAACAAATTTGCTTAACCGAGCAGTATTGCCTGGGATGCGGAATTAACAAACACAAGATTAGGGTTTAGCAATGCTAAACCCCAAGGATTTCAGAAAAAATCAGAAAAAATTGGTTTTTTAATTCATACCCCAATCCGGTCAAAAACTCTAATTTTTCCCTGTTCTAGAGGTATCTGTTAAAGCAGCTTGTTTACTTAATACTTCCACAGCCTTGGCAAATTGGGGATCTGCTAAAGTAGCCAGTTTATCGCGTTCATTCAACCACAAATCTTGCCGTTGGGCATCAGTTAAATCCACGGTTACATCTGGGTCAACACCATGCTTGTTAATATCTTTACCGTTAGGAGTATGATAGCGAGCGATCGTTACAGCCAAAGCAGAACCATCTTCCAATGGCCGTACCGACTGCACCAAACCCTTACCAAAAGTTTGAGTCCCAACCAAAACAGCACGTTTATTATCTTGCAAAGCCCCAGACAAAATTTCACTTGCACTAGCTGAACCTTTATCCACCAAAACTACCAGTGGTTTAGTCGTCAAAGCCCTGCCATTTGCTACTTGCCTATCTTGCTCACCCTGACGGTCAATAGTTGAAACAATTGTTCCCTTATTAATCCACATTCTAGCAATTTCTATACTAGAGTATAACAAGCCACCAGGATTGCCACGTAAATCTAAGATATAACCCGATACTTTTTTAGACTCTAAATCCCTAATAGCACTTTGCATTTCCTTGCCAGCATTAGCGCTGAATTGATTTAACCTAATGTAACCCGTGTTACCAATAGGCGTTTGCTTTTGGGAATAGCGCACAGGATGGATTTCAATCCGAGCGCGTGTAATATTAAATATTTTTTGCTTTCCAGTACGGAGAATTTTTAGCTTCACCTTAGTTCCTGGTTCACCACGAATCAGACTAACGGCCTGATTCGTATCCATTCCCTTGGTACTTTTGCCATCAATTTCTAGGATAATATCTTTTGAAAGAATCCCGGCTTTAAAAGCTGGTGTATCTTCAATTGGGGCAATAACAGTTAGTTGCTTAGTTTTTTCATCCTGACTGATAGTTATACCAACACCAGTGAGTTCTCCAGAAGTATCAACTTGCATACTTTTGAACTCCTCCGGGTCCATAAACCGGGTATAGGGGTCTTCTAGCTTTTTGAGCATTTCCCGGATGGACTTATAAGCTTCTTGCTGATTTGTGTAGGACTTATTTAAATATTCTTTACGAACAGCCTGCCAATCCACTTGATTAAAAGTACCATCTACATATTGCCGGTAAACAAGATGCCATACTTCATCTACTAACTCCTTGGGACTTGCTTTAAATAAAGCCTGACCACGGGAATGAATGCCCAAGCTAGTAACAGCAATTGTAGAGAGCGTCACCGCCGTAGCACCTAAAACAAGTCTACTCTTTGTATTCACCATAATGACCGTTGCGTCAGAGGGCTAAAAACTGTAGTCAAAATTTTAGCTAAATTTACTCAAAGTTGTTTAAGTTTAAGTAAAAAAGGTTTTGACAAAGATAAATTAGTTCATCTAAAATACCTTTTAGGCGATCGCCAAGCCTTAAAACCCGAAAATTCTAAGGTAGGTTAAGCTTTGTCTGAACCTAAAGCTTTTGGATTACTTTTGGATTAATTAACTGCCGTCACTTTTAACGTGAAGCAGGAAGGTAACTTCAAATCTTTAAGTAGACTTGAGTAAGTTTGGTAAACGGAAAAATTAGTCAGTAAGCCTAATCTAACACAGGGGATTGAAATTGGTAATAGGTAATAGGTCATGGGTGATTGGTAATAGGTAATGGGTAATAGGTGATTGGTAATAAAAGATTTATTCCTCCCCTGCTTCCCCTGCCCCCTGCCCCCTGCCCCCTGCCCCCTGCCCCCGGTCACTGAGCGTAGCCGAAGTGCTGCCTCCTGCCTTTTAAGGATCTACCCAACGTCCATCTGCCTTAATTAGGTTAATTAAGTCTTCAACTCCCCTGGCTTCTGGTACTTTTTTAATTTCTTCTCGTCCACGATATAAAGAAATGTAACCGGGAGTTTTGCCTACATAGCCATAGTCAGCATCTGCCATTTCACCGGGTCCATTGACAATACAACCCATAACGGCGATATCTAAACCAGTTAAATGTTTGGTCGCTTCCCGTACCTTGTGCAATACTTCTTCTAAATTAAATAAAGTCCGTCCGCAAGAAGGACACGCGACATACTCCACCATAGTTTTTCGCAAACCTAATGCTTGGAGAATGCTATAACAGACAGGAATTTCTTTTTCTGGTGCTTCTGTTAAGGAGACGCGAATTGTATCCCCAATCCCATCTGCCAGTAAGGTAGCAATTCCGGCTGTAGATTTAATTCTACCATACTCACCATCACCGGCTTCTGTGACACCTAAATGTAGGGGATAGTCCATACCCAAGTCGTCCATGCGCTTGGCCATTAAACGATAAGCCGCTACCATGACGGGAACTCTGGAAGCTTTCATGGAAATTACCAAATTATGAAAGTTCAGAGATTCGCAAATGCGGATAAATTCTATGGCTGATTCTACCATCCCTTGGGGGGTGTCTCCATAGGTAAATAGCATTCTCTCAGCTAGAGATCCATGATTGACTCCAATCCGCATGGCTTTTCCTTGATCACGCAAGGAAACTACCAAAGGTTCTAGGGTTTCGGCTATTTTTTCGCCTATTTCGTCAAATTCGGTTTTTGTATATTCTATCCGGTTGGTATTTGGTTTTTCAAAGACATACAAACCTGGATTAATCCGCACTTTTTCAATATGTTTAGAGACTTCTATGGCGATTTTCATGCCATTATGATGTACATCGGCGACGATTGGCACATCTTGATAGGTTTTAATTAATTTCTGCTTAATATCGGCCAATGCTTTGGCGTGAGCCATACTGGGAACTGTGACGCGCACAATTTCACAGCCAATTTCGTGTAGACGACGAATCCCCGCAACAGAACCATCAATATCTAGGGTATCTTCATTAATCATTGATTGCACTACTACGGGGTAGTTACCGCCAATGGTGACATTTCCCACTTTCACGGGACGGGTTTTACGCCGTTTGATGGTTGTTTCAAAGGATGTGGTATTTGCAGTTTCAAGTAAAGGAAGAGTTTGCATAACCTCAACAGGTAGATGTGCTGTAGCTAGAATATCAGATTGCCACAATTGGGGTTGTTTTGGGTGGTTAGGTGGCAGAAAAAAGAAATTAAAATTTTTCTTGATGTTAAATCCTAACTATAACTGTCTGAATCAGGATATCCAGGATTAAAGGATTGACAGGATTAAAACACAATACAGTTCAGTCAAAAATTCGTTCTTCTCATTTCTCTGTGTCCTCTGTGTCTCTGTGGTTCGTTTATTCCGTAATTTCCGACGTGGTTGGTGAGCTTGCCAAACCACACCCTACTAACAAAGCTGGAAATGATTAATTTAAGTCTTCTAATTTAATCCGGGGGTCTGCGAATTTTAACATTAGGTCGGCAATTAAATTACCGATAATCAGCAGAATTGCACTCATGACTAAGCTACTCATGACCAAATATTGATCTTTGGCTAATACGGCTTGTAGGGTTAATTTACCTAAACCTGGCCAATTAAAGAAGTTTTCGGTGATAAATGCACCGCTTAATAAACTGGCTAATTCAAAACCCAATAGGGTAATTAAGGGGTTAATGGCGTTTCGCAGGGCATGAACGTAGATTACACGGTTTTCTGGTAGTCCTTTGGCGCGGGCTGTTTGGATATAGTCTTGTCGCAATACATCTAGTAATTCGCCACGCATGATCCTTTGTAAGCCGGCAAAACTGGTGATGCTGAGGGCAATTAATGGTAAGATTGAATGCCAGCCGATATCTATAATTTTACCGATCCATGTCATTTCAGCGTGTTCGATGCTGGTCATGTTACCAACGGGGAAGATGGGGGCGGTGATTTGGGCAAAGAATAAGAGAAATAAGGCAGTGATGAAACTGGGGAAACCTTGTCCAGCGTAGCTAATTATTTGTAAAACTCGGTCGGTGGTGCGATTTTGTTTAATGGCTGCGAGGATGCCGAGAGGAATAGCGATCGCCCATGTTGTAATTAAAGAAGCGATCGCTAATAATAATGTTGCTGGGATTCTCTCCCACAATAGGGACGAAACTGAACGTTGATATACAAAACTTGTACCAAAATCACCTTTAGTCACAATTCTCCCTAACCACAGCCAGAACTGTTCCGGCCAAGACTTATCAAGTCCAAATAGCTGTCTTATTTCTTCTATTCTTTCTGGGGAAATTTTGGGATTTTGCCGCAACGTATCTACATAATCCCCAGGAGATAATTTCATGATAAAAAACGATAGTGCTGAGGCTAAAAAAATCGTTAATAGTGCCTGTAATAATCGTTTAATCACATAAAGAAAAGTTTCATCGGTAACTAGCCTCATTAGCCAGTCTCGACTTGTCTCCAAAGAAATTTTTGTAGCTGTCATAATTTGGAACAGGGCAGGGGGGCAGGGGGCAGGGGGCAGGGGAGGTAGGGGAGGTAGGGGAAGCAGGGGAGGAATTTATCACCAATTACTTATCACCCATTACCCATTACCATCAATATTCTATTAGAGAAATTATAGGTACGTCTGGGAGTTGTTTGCGTCCTTGCAAATCTCGTAACTCGATAATAAAACCAAATCCTACAAGTTCGCAGCCAATCTTCTCTAATAACTTAGCCGTTGCACTGGCTGTTCCACCCGTAGCGATTAAATCGTCTACAATTAAGACTCTACTACCTGGATGTAAAGCATCCTGATGTACTTCCAAGCAGTCTGTACCATACTCTAGTTCATATTCAATTTGATGAACTGCTGCTGGCAACTTTCCTTTTTTGCGAACAGGAATAAAACCCGCTCCTAGATTATATGCCAGTGGAGGGGCAAAAATAAATCCCCTAGATTCCATGCCCACAACACAATCTACCTTAATTTCAGCTTCGATACATCTTTGTGTTAAAAAGTCAATAGTATAGCGTAAGCCTTGTGGATTACTGAGTAAGGTAGTAATATCCCGAAATAGAATACCCGGTTTAGGAAAATCTGGTATGTCACGAATTAGAGATTTCAAATCCATAAAAAAGTAATTGGTAATTAAGATCAAAATTCTCAGATTAAAGGCTTAACAGGGATGATTGGAGGGTTTTTAAGATTAATCTTGCGGTAAGCATACCCCGCGCTTTCAACGATAAACCAAGGGTTTTGGCGATTTTAGAAAGAAGAGTAAATAATTACCTGCCTTTGTTCCTTTTTTTCCCATTGTTAGATACCTGAGAAATCGTACACTATAATGTCATACGCTGGGTGTTGGAGTTTTACCCAACATGGATGTCTAATACTAAATCAAATAGATATACTGATGGTTAAAACATTTAATTACGGTATAAGTGAACCCTTGAGTAAAAAAAGCAAGTAATGTATATATTGGGCTGCTCATGCTACCCAACCATAGGATATCCTTTGGCTATCTATCTTAAATTTTGTTTTACTCTGTCTGTTAGAAATCCAAAAGGTATTTTTGAGAATGAATGTTTCCGCAAGCCTAACCCCCTTAAATAGTTCAAGTTCGGAAGCGAGTCCGAGCATTTTAGACACTTTACCTGATCCAGCGATCGCTCCTGGACAAGGATGCCCCCGTAGGACTAGACTACAAATTGATTTAATTTTATTGGCAATTGAAGCATTGGAACTTGGCGGTTCAGAAGCCCTCCTCTCTGTTGCCCAAGAGTTAGAATTGAAAGAAATTATTAAAAATCGTGTGAATTTATGGCGAATGCGAGCTTCTAACCCCCTAAGACGAGCTTCTATCCGTCGTCCTTTAACAGTGCCGGAAGCAAAAGCATTGGTGGTTATATGTTGCTATATCGCGCGGCGTTTAACGGTAGTTATCCGGCAAATGCTGATGATCTATCAACAAATGTATGATAAGCAAATTCCCTTAGAACAAAATTTACGGCTGGCTAAATATCTAGAAAGATTTAGAGCGCATTTTAGAAGCCGGATGAATGCTAAACGTTCTGCTTTACTCAAATTAAATTCTGATGAAAAGTTAGACGATCTAGCTATAGATTTATTGGGGCAATTATTATTCTGCACTGGAACGTCTGGAATGCAGAGGTTTTGGATTAGTCTGTTTGATGGTGAAGTAGAATAAATTGATACTTTCTTCTGAGACTAGCATAGCATTCACCGATTGAACTAAAAATTGACGGATTTTTCCATTTACTGAGTTATTTTATGAATATCCAACGCAAGTACAGTCTACCTAATTGTACTCTGATCCTAGAGGGTTTAAGTGATGTTGGACGGGCTACACAGTTCCAAGAACTCCGTCCTGAACTATCTATATTGGTAAATGCAGAATGCTATTTATCTTGTTATCAACAGCCGATATCCGGGGGAAGAGAGTTTTTTGAAAGTTTGGTGAGGGCTGTCAGTGGTTATGCTCAGGAATTTTTAAGTTTTGTCCCTAACCCCCAAGCCCATAACCATGAGTCAGAACTGGTAGAATTACAAAAAATTAACAGCAACCGACACAGGTTAATTATACATTCAGAAGCGGAAGGTGAGGGCTTTAACTCTAACGCCCATCATGGCCAACAGTCACCCCTGGAAATTGATTTAAATACAGTGCAGTTGTTTGATTTGGTGGAAGCTGTAGATCAGTTTTTTGCTGATTCCCAAACTTTACCAGAATTGTGTCTGGAACTACACCCCGTCACTAAACGTTATGGTGGTACTAGTCAAGCTTTAATTCAACAAGCAGTTCCGGCTACCTTGGGTGCATCGAGTTTGGCAGCAGCAGCGATCGCTCTAAGTTTAATTCCTGTTCCCCAAGTCCGTCCACCTGAACTAAAACCAGAAGAACAACAATCCAGCACCAGCATACCCACACCAACAGCTACACCGATAGCGGCTGAAACGCCCGGTATTACACCTACACCCGTAGTTGCTGAAACACCTACACCCATAGCGGCTGAAACACCCCAAACAAAACTCCCAGTTAAAGATTTAGAAACTCTTTTAAATACAGTTCCAGAAATTGTCGATCCATCCCAGTTGCGAGCCTTAAATCGTCAGGTGTATAATCAAGTTCATCCAGCTTGGAGCGATCGCTCAGGATTATCTCAAGATCTAGTCTATCGTTTAGGTGTAGCAGCAGATGGTAGTATCGTTGGCTATAAAGCACTAAATGAAGAAGCGAATAAGGCTATAGATCAAACTCCTCTGCCTAATTTACTATACAACCCTGCTAACCGACGTATCGCTAATGAACCAATCGCCCAATTTAAAGTAGTCTTTACTCAAAAAGGTGTACTACAAGTTAGCCCTTGGCGGGGATACGCGACAACACCAGAAGTAGTGGGAACTAAAATTACTGATTCTAATACAGTCAAAGAATTAAACCGAAAACTCTATAGTACAATCCGTCAAGGTTGGAGTCTTACCCCAACTTTTAAAAAGGATTTAAAGTATCGGGTAGCAGTCAATCAAAATGGCGTGATTGCTGACTATGAACCACTTAATCAAGTGGCTTTTGATAATTTCCGCGAAACACCTCTACCCCAAATGTTTGAATCTGTTTACGGCTCAAATGTAGCTGCTCCCAACAACAAAGAAGCTCTCGCCCATTTTCAAGTAGTATTCAAACCTAGTGGTAAATTAGAAGTTACCTCCTGGCAAGGATATCGGTAACTGAATTGAGGGCGGAACAGCCCGCCCCTGGTATATCTTCAGCGTAGGTTAATCCTCATCCCGATTCCTAGATGATTTCCCAGATTTACCAGCATTACGCACATTCATCACCTTACTAAGCAAGTCAAACCAGAAAGGCGCGCCCATAGCGATCGCCATTCCAGTAATTAACCAGCCGCTAATCATTGTTAATATATTTAAAATAGGCAAGCCGTTGATTCTAAAAGTTTCCCAAGACATTTGCTGCTGTATATTAGCATTTGTCCACCCAATTGGTAGGGTAACATCCCCTAAAATTTGATTAGTATCTAGATTGGGTAAATCAGAAGAACGATATCTTTGTGCATCTAGCTCCGTAGCTTTATAAACTATTGCTTCTCGTAATACAGTATCTTTAGATAGGCGGCTAATTATATGAAATGTGTCTGCATTTGCAGTGACAGCTAAAGCAACACCAATCAAAATAGCTACTCCTTTAGCGTTGCGCTTGTAAACCCCACCCGCCCTTTCCATGGAGCTATCAAAACTCCTTTCAATCTCTTTTTGTAATATTTTAATACCTTCCTCTACTGTTTCTGCTCTTGACTGCGCCCGCTTGGCCATAAGCTCAATGTTTGTAACTACAGATTTCGGTAAACTATTAATTAAAGATTGAATTGTTTGGTAAGTTTCACTATCTTTATCTTGAAGTGCTAGTTTAATTTCTTCATAAACGGCAGTAGTTCCATTAATTGATTGCACAACTTCATTGATATTAGGTATTAAACCTGCCAACAATATCGACCGATCTACATTATCAAAAAATTCCCTTCTTAAAGATTTCAACTGTCGGATTGTTTTTTCTAAAAATTCTTGGGGATATTCTATATTTTCCTGGAAATTCTCTATGTATTTATCCAGGCTATATCCCATTCGCTCAATACTTGTTCTCATTTCATATTTGTTGTTTTTAAAATCTTCACTAATGCCTGTATATTCTAAATTTAGTTGGTCAAATTCATGAACAATATCTTTAACAAACTCACTAGGCAATTCATTGTTATTGATAGGGTTTTGTAGCTGCAATAAAATCTTTTTAATCTCTTTTAATCGTTGATCTTTGAATTTGTCCAACCTAATTTCCATTAATTTGTCTACTACTTTGGAAATGTGTAAACTATCCATTAGGGTAATAGCAAAGCTGTCAGCCGGAATATAAGACGGCGCACTATGTTGTTTATTATTGCCAAAGGTAGTTTGTTTACTTAATACTAATTTGTAACTTTTTCTCTTAAATAACATATTGTATACGGAAGCGATCGCCCAAGTAATCTTCCGAGGCAAAACTGCCAAAAATCCCTTTGCTTCTTGATTTATACTTTTAATCAAGGGATTATCATAAATTTTATTTGTCAATTCAATAACTTTCACATCTTCCGAAGCTTTAACATCTCCACCCAACAGAATCTCAATAGATTTCCTTAAATGTTGAGCGCGCCATTGCAATAAGGTAGTCAGCAATTCCTGAAGTTCCGACGCTAACAAACTTAAAATTAAATAAATAAATATTAAGCCAAGGGCTACATCCACAATAAAAGGTAAGCGCATTTACAGTCTCCTTCTGGGTATTTGATAATTGGTAAGTAATCAGTAGTCGCACGATTGATTTTACATTGATTCCACAGATAAATCTAGGGGCTTTTACCATCAAGGGATGATTGGTCAAAAAAAATCTAATTATATTCCCCTGTTCTGGTGATACCGTAGGGGTTTACCTGCCTTTTTTCCTAAAATATTGAAAATATTGTATTTTGTTGTGCTATAGTGTTTTCAGGTTAAACACCCAGGGCATAAGCTCTGACCTTTAAAATATTAAGACCGCTTAGGCAACAAGGAGGTGATGCCCATGATAGAAAGTAGTAAACCCGTGGGTCATCAGGTTGCAGTTAGCCGGCTGTGTGCCGGGGCTGTTCTTTAAAAGTTAGCCTTAGTTATCCTGAGATACTAAGTTAGCTCTATTAGCTAGGCAAAGCTGTGGAGTACCTTCCGGCAGTCTGGTTGCAATCTGAAGACCCGCTAGACCGCTCTAATTTAGGTCATCTGATCTAAGTTGGAGCGGATAGTTTTTTTATGGGTACTTTTTGATTAAAATTGTAATATTCCGTAACTCGTGCGTAAGTCCTAAACATTTTTGGAACAAACAAAAATCTCTGTATTCCTTGTCTGTTCCCTCTCGCAAATACAAATATATAATTTATTTTGCACGACTACTTAACTGTTATAAATAGTTTATTCAAACAAACAGATTTTGAATATCTTTTGCTCCATGAATCACTCGTACAAGTTCAATTCCATCAACTACAGGACGGTAAAGTAAAAGATATTTACCTACAGGAAAACTTCTGAGTGATGGTGCTAATTCCTCACATATTTTTCCCATTTGAGGGGATTTTGATATAAGTATAAGTTTATCATTTATAGTATCTATCATTCTATCAGCAGCAGTTTCATTGTTCTGATGGATATAGAGCCATATCTCAATGAGGTCATTTTGTGCTTCAGGAGATTGAAAAATAGTTGCCATATTTTAACTACTGTGTTTTGCTCCTTGCCTTTTCCTCCCTTCAGCTTTGATTTTTTCAGGATCAAAGGCCACTGTTTCACCTCTATCAAGTTGGTCTATTCCTATCTGTACTTCTTTCCGTAACTCTTGAAGTCTTAACTTGCGTAAATCTTCTCGTTCTTTTAATAGCCGCAGTCCTTCACGAATCACTTCGCTTTGTGATTGATACAGCCCACTATCAAGAAGTTCAGCAACAAACTGATCAAATGTCTGACCAAGATGAACGTTCATAGATTCACCTTTTAATTATACTTTTCTTTAGAATCGCACATCTGTCAATAATTGTCAATTTTTGTTAGTCGAATTAAGTAAAAAATCGAACTTAGTAAGTCGAGATTTTCTATAGACTTCTTGCAAAAGTCGAGATTTTCAAATTTTTCTTTGCGCCTCTGCGCCTCTGCGCCTCTGCGTGAGCTTTTCAAGAATATTCTTGGTTACACCAAAGTATTTATGCAAGAGGTCTTATGTTTTATTTGTAAATTTTATTTAAAAAATACTTTATATAAGATAAATGTATTAGACTTTAATCATAAGTTAACCAATTATTAGCTTTTCCAAAACTAAAATCGTATTAGTGGCAGTTATGCCTTGCCCACAGGTTTCGACAAGATAGTTTCAGTAGAAGTAGGTGCATCGAACACGTTTATCCATGTATGGTGTGAGGAGAAAGTGAAGATGTCTAATTTCTTGTGGAAATCCTTGGTGGTTAGCCCCGCAGTTGTAGGTGCGTCGTTGTTAGTTTCAGGAACAGCGATCGCAGCCCCAAATACCACCATTGAGTTTTCGTCCGTCAAAACAGAAGTTGCTCAACAGCCGGAAATCCTAGCTCCAGCAACTGATAACGCTAAAGTTCTAGATCAAATTAACCGCTACAGCAACGAAGGGAATAATTCCCTCGCTCAAGTCACATCTGTTTCTCAGTTTTCCGATGTCCAACCCACTGATTGGGCATTTCAAGCTCTACAATCCTTAGTCGAGCGTTATGGTTGTATTGCGGGTTATCCCAATGGGACATATCGCGGTAATCGCGCTTTAAGCCGTTATGAATTTGCCGCAGGTTTAAACGCCTGTTTAGATCGGGTTAATGAATTGATTGCCACCGCAACCGCTGATTTGGTCACAAAACAGGATTTAGTGACTTTACAGCGACTACAAGAAGAATTTTCGGCTGAATTGGCTACTCTCCGGGGTCGTGTTGATTCTTTAGAAGGACGTACCGCCCAATTGGAGGCTGATCAGTTCTCCACTACTACGAAATTGCAAGGTGAGGCTATTTTTGCCGCCACAGATGCCTTTGGAGAAAACACAGGTGAGGCTAATAACAGTGTATTTCAAGATAGAGTCCGTTTGAATTTGCGAACTAGCTTCACTGGTAGCGATCTTTTAACTACCCGTCTTTCTGCTGGTAATGCCACAGGCTTTGAACTTAGGGACAATAATAATGCTCCGATCAATAGTGCGGCAGGTAGACAAACCTTTGAAGTTGGTAGCACTGGTGACAACAGTGTGGAGATAGACCGACTGACCTATGAAACTCCTGTTGGTCCAGCGCAGGTTTACTTGGCGGCCAGTGGTGGACAACATAGCCATTATGCGGCTGTTAACAACCCCTACTTTTTTGATAAGACTGACGGGGGTAATGGTGCTTTATCTACCTTTGCGTCAGAAAATCCGATCTATCGCATTGGTGGTGGTTCTGGTATAGCACTTAATGTCCCTTTTGGTCGTGGTGGTGTTCTTAGACCTAGTTCTTTAACTTTAGGATATTTGGCATCGGAAGCTGATGATCCTGGTTCTGGGGCTGGTTTGTTTAATGGTAATTATGCGGCTTTAGGACAGTTGAATTTTGCTGTGGGCGATCGCATAGCTTTAGCTGCCACCTATGTACATGGTTATCATGGGGCAGGTAGCACATTATTTGATGCAGGCATTAATAATGCGGCTTTAGTTGGTACTCAACAAGCCAATGCTTTAGGTGTTGATAGAGTCACACCCGTTAATCAAAGCGCTTCTTCCAGTAATTCTTACGGTGTGTCAGCGGCCTTTAGACCTACTAATAACATTTCCCTTAGCGGTTTTGTTTCTTATCACGATGTGATAGGTTTCGGCTCTAATGATAATTATGAAGCTTGGAGTTATGGAGTTGGTCTAGCCTTACCTGATTTTGGTAAGAGGGGTAACGTTTTGGGTATTTTTGGTGGTGCTCAACCTTATTCACGTAGGGCTGGTTCTAGTGAAATTCCCTACCAAGTGGAAGGTTTTTACAAGTATCGCGTATCAGAAAATATCTCTATCACCCCTGGCGTGATTTGGGTGACATCTCCTGGACAAAGCAATAACAGCGAAGATGCTTTTATTGGTACGCTGAGAACGACTTTCACTTTCTAAAATGTTGATTTTGTCAAAGTCAGGTTAATTAAACTTAAAATCCCCGCCATCAGGTAGGGATTTTTTTTGATCTAGGACTTCGCACAAGTCACTGAAAAATGAACCAACGAACCACAGAGGCACAGAGTTCACAGAGAAATGAGGTTTTGAGAAATATTTTGCGTAAGTCCTGTGATCGTAAAAATCAACAAACCCCAGTGGAGAACCGGAGTATACTAGAGAAGGTGAGGAATTGGATCAGGATGTCCAGGATTAGAGGATGAAGATGATTAATTTTAGAGTTTTTGCCCTTTCTTCCTGCTGATTCTTGGACTCCTGTTAGAAAATTCCTGACTTATAACTCTTAACTTAATTGCTGCTTGTGGAAATATCC
Organism: Cronbergia sp. UHCC 0137; assembly: GCF_034932285.1. Classification (NCBI taxonomy): domain Bacteria; kingdom Bacillati; phylum Cyanobacteriota; class Cyanophyceae; order Nostocales; family Nostocaceae; genus Cronbergia; species Cronbergia sp. UHCC 0137. The sequence goes on along the minus strand of NZ_JAYGHC010000029.1, from coordinate 48,660 downwards.
TGTAAATCTGAATATGCCATTCTTGCTTTGTTAGAAATGGCAAGTCATTATGAAAGCGGCGAACCAATGCAAATTCGACAGATCGCCGCCCAGCAAAATATACCCGATCGCTATTTGGAACAGCTATTGGCTACATTAAGACGCGGGGGTATAGTTAAAAGTCAACGTGGTTCAAAAGGTGGCTATTTATTGGCGCGAGAACCTTGGAAAATCACAATTTTTGAAATATTAGAATGTTTGGAAGGGTTGGATGTACAGCTTAATGAAAAAGATACCAATGCTAAATCTGTAGATAGTTCGGTGGTGGGAGAAATATGGCAAGAAGCGCGTCAGGCGGCGAATGCGGTGTTACAAAAATATTCACTTCAGGATTTATGTGAAAAGCGCAATTCACGCCGCCAGTTAGATATCATGTACTACATTTAGGTTTGAATTACTCAAAATTAAGGAATAAAAAGTTATTATGCGGGTTGCTCGGAATATTACAGAATTGGTTGGATCTACTCCTTTAGTACAGTTAAATCGGATTCCTCAGACCGAGGGCTGTGTGGCTCAGATTTTGGTGAAGTTGGAAAGTATGAATCCATCGGCATCAGTGAAAGACCGCATTGGGGTGAGTATGATTATTGCGGCTGAGGAGGAAGGATTAATTAGTCCGAATAAGACTATTTTGGTAGAACCGACATCAGGAAATACAGGTATTGCTTTAGCTATGGCGGCGGCGGCTAAGGGTTATCGGTTGGTTTTAACGATGCCAGATACAATGAGTGCGGAACGTCGGGCGATGTTGCGGGCTTATGGTGCGGAGTTGGAACTTACGCCGGGGATTGAGGGGATGAGTGGGGCGATTCGTCGAGCGCAGGAGATTGTGGATCGAACACCGTACTCCTATATGTTACAACAGTTTCGCAATCCGGCTAATGCCAAAGTGCATCGAGAAACGACGGCGGAGGAAATCTGGCAAGATACCGATGGTTTGGTAGATATGATTGTGGCTGGAGTGGGTACAGGTGGTACAATTACTGGTGTGGCAGAGGTGCTGAAGGCCAAGAAACCGGGTTTTAGAGCGATCGCTGTTGAACCAACCAACAGTCCCATTTTATCAGGCGGTAAACCAGGCCCCCACAAAATTCAGGGAATTGGTGCAGGTTTTGTTCCTCAAGTGTTAAAACTAGAATTGATAGATGAAGTAATTACTGTCACAGACGAAGAAGCGATCGCTTACGGGCGGCGTTTGGCCAGAGAAGAAGGGCTACTATCGGGAATTTCTAGTGGTGCGGCTCTATGTGCTGCAATTCGTGTAGCTCAACGTCCTGAAAACCAGGGAAAATTGATCGTGATGATTCAGCCTAGTTTTGGCGAGAGATATTTAAGTACACCGTTGTTCCAAGACTTAGAATCTAGAACAGCAAGCAGTTTCACCTAACTACGACTTATACAAAAACCATTCGGCTGACGCTCACGGCGAAGCCTCCCAAACTCTTATTTCTCTGTGTCCTCTGCGTCCTCTGCGGTTCGATATTCCGATTCCGTAATTCGTGCGTAAGTCCTACCAACAATCAGTTAGATCAATGGTCGATTCTAACCACTACGAAACACTCAAGGTTAATTCCAATGCCAGTCAAGCGGAGATTAAGCAAGCTTATCGCCGCTTGGCGAAATTATTTCATCCTGACAGTAATCAGGAAACGTCAGATCATGAAGAAATTATCCGTGTTAATGCAGCTTATGAAGTTTTAAGTGACAAAGAAAGTCGTCTTAACTATGACGAACAACTCCGAGATTTACAAAAATTCAATCAAAAATTAAATAATTCTCGTCAACAGCGCACAGAATCGGCACAAAAATACTACCAGGCGAGAAAAAAAGCTGTAAAAGATGCTGATCAAAAAATTGAAGAATGGCTACGCCTAGTTTATCAGCCAGTCAATCATCTACTTTCCCGGATTCTCAATTCTTTAGAAGTGCAAATTGACGAATTAGCTGCCGATCCTTTTGATGATCAACTATTAGATGAATTTCAAGATTATTTAGAAACTTGTCGAGAAGACCTCAAGCAAGCACAAATCACTTTTCGTTCTTTACCAAATCCACCCAGTTTAGCTAAAGCCGCAGCCAATCTTTACTACACCCTGAGTCAAGTAGCAGACGGATTAGACGAATTGGCTTACTTTCCTTTAAATTTCGACGATCGCTATTTACACACTGGTCAAGAATTATTCCGCATCGCTACAAGATTACACAGTGAAGCTCAAGCATCGGTAATGTAGAAAGAGGCAGGGGGCAGGGGGCAGGGAGAAAGGGGGCAGGGGGCAGGGGGCAGGGGGCAGGGAGAAAGGGAAGTCTTGAAACTTTTTTACTCTAGTACAGTACGGCGTAAATAAATCAACCATTGTAAATTTCTGACAAACTTTGTAGAGACGTTCCATGGAACGTCTCTACACTCCTTAACCGAACCGTATTGTCTTCACTCCTGACTCCTGACTCCTGACTCCTGACTCCTACATTAGTTAGTGGTTTGTGCAGCTAACATTTGTTTCAGCTTTTCTAATTCCGATGCCCAACGGGGATCTGGACGAATAGTATCTGAATCTACAGTGCTAGTGGTTTCACGCCCTCCACCACTGCCACCACCACCGCGTCGAGATTTTTTCGAGCTTTTTTCACGACGGTTGCCTTCTCTTTCTTTGTTGGTGTTAGGACTGGGGATGCTACTAGCTTGGGTAACTGGTTTAGGAGTAGGTTGTTGCTGCTCTTCACCTTCTTCACCCTTAGTCCGGGGTAATGCCTTTTCTAGTTTAATCGGTGTTTCTTTAAACAAGTGACCGTTATACTTTTCAATAATTTGATCTGCTTGTTCGTCGTTATTGACTGTTAGAAAACCAAAACCACGACATTTACCTGTTTTTCGGTCTTTAATCAGTTTAGTAGTTACAGCATCGCCTTCTTCAGCAAAAACTGCTTGTAACTCCTGACGATCTATTTCTTCTTTGGGTAAATTACCTATGTATAGGCGAATGGACATGAACTATACCTCCAGGGTTGAAATGAAAATTACACGGCAAAAAAACAATCGTTTGGCTTTGGCTTTTAAATAGATGCTATTAACTAAAGTTGCCATAAACCAATTTTTTAAATCCAAACTTTCAACTTATACAATACAGTTTTTCGTTAGGATCAAGCTTATTTAACGCCAAAGCGTCTGTAAGTTCAGCTAATAACACCTTAATTCTAAGAATTTCCAATTTAATAGCCCACTGATTGTCAAAGTAATTGAATTCTTTCTAGCTGTTGTCCGCAGAATCAAATACCATTTATTAACATTATCATGGTATTTCCTACGGAGCTAGTTCAGCACATACATTTCTGCCGATAGTATGACTGGATCGTATCATGAATGTAACACTTTAGCCGAGAAACTGTAAATTTGGCAATTACCCATTTCCACTATTTAACCTACCAGAAAAAGATACGCCCCCCAAGCTTGGGCAGCGACAGCTAAAACAGTAGACCATATAGGGTGAGGGCTATAAATTGTTTTGCCACTTTGATTTTCCAAGGTTTGGATGTCGATCCAGGGGGTTGCCCCGCGTCGAAACCAACCTGTAACGATAATTTGCCGTCCTATCCAGTCCTGGGGAGTGATTGATTTTCCCAACCAAGGAATGTGGTTCAATTTGATTAAACCTTGCTTGGATTGGAGGATCAGGTCTTGCCCCAAGTAGTTGCTAGTTCCATGACGACCTATTAGTTTACCAACAATTCGTACACTAATACCATCAATTGGTAAAATGGAGGCATCGGAGAATAAATTGGGTAGGTGGTCGTTTGTTTGCACGGATGTGAGGTTGATATCGGGAAATAAGGTGTTGATTCGCATCAATGTACCGATGCTAAAGGCAATCAATATGCAGCCTATGACGAAAGACCAATCTTCATAAATCCACTTGAGGTTTAACAAATGAATAGCGTAAGCTGTTTGCCAAGTTAGCCAAAGCAGTCCTGCAAATACAAATCCCAGGGGTATTCCCAACCAGGGAGCAATTTGTAGTAAAAAGGAATTTGGCTTGACTGTGAGGGATTTTTGGTTAGTCAGATGTAGTTCAGTGTCTAGATGCCAGTGACGGGCTATTTGGCATAGTCGTTCGATGCGATCGCCGATCAATGGGTGGCTATTGTTAATAGTAAACCATTGTCGGTAAGGATGGAAGTTTTCCCACTGAAAAAATGATTCAAAGGGTAGATGACCGGCGATGCTGCCCAGGGTGATACTTTGTTGGTAGCTGACTGGAGCTAATAGGTTTAGGCTTTCTAATTGACAATTGGTGTGTTCTTGTTTGGCGATGTCGTGAGATACACCAATGGATATTTTCAGTAAAGCCCGAATTAGGGCGTTGGGGTTGCCGGTGATTTCGGCGGAGGTGCGATCGCTATAATTCAACCGCAACCGGGCATGAAGTAAGGCTACTCCAGTGATCAAACTCCATAAGCCGTAGGACAAACTAGCTAAAACTGTGATCGGCCAACGCCAAATTTTTTGAGAAATTTTGTTGCCCCAGGTGGATGCTTGCTGATAGATGCCGTAAATTGGTAATGTTAATAACAGCACCAAGGACATGATGATTAAGTCCCGGTGACGACTCTGCCCAAGTCCTAAAGCGTAGATGGTGGCTATTTCATCGTCAGCTAGTTGTTCTAAGAGTCCCTGACTGATAGTGATGCGGGTGGTGCGGGTTAAGTTACCATAGGTCAACATGATTGGTGCGGACATGGGTAAAATTCGCAGTTTGGGCAGGGGTTGGTGTTTCTGTTGACAAGTACGTTGCAGTACCCGACCTGTTTCACGACTGTAGGAGTTTAATTTCTCTTTGCTGAGTTCTTGCTGTCCATAAAATTCTCCCAGTAGCCAGTCTAGTAACCAAGGCGAAGATGCGATTAAGACTAATAATAATATTAGTACAAATACAGTGGGGTCACTATATAAAAACTGTAATGGGTTGAGGTATGGTAGTTTAACTAAAGCTTGGTTAATTAAACCCATTCCTAACTTAACTGTGGCTCTTAATCCCCAAAACAGGATGATGAATGTTCCTGTGGCTAGTAACCAGGAGAATATGGAGTTGATTAAGTTAGGTTTGCGTAGGGGTTGCCATACCTTAGCGCGTCTGGCATTGCGCCAATAAATTTTAGCTGGTTGAAAGTTGGTGTAATCACCATCGCTATTGGTATGGGAACTGGAATGATCAAAAGAAACTGATGCGGTGGCAGTTTTTTTAGATTTGGGGGGGGTTACTGGAGGTTTTGTCAAGTGGGATAGAGCGCGGGTTGCCCAATCTTGTACTTGTGGATTATGACTCTGGGCGAGATTCTTACAGAGAGCGATCGCCTTGGAAACTTGTCCGATTCGGGTATAAGCCATAACTAAACCAACACGGGCTTGCAAACAAGCATTGCCGAGATTTTGATCTTTAGCAATAGGTTCTAGTTGAGCGATCGCTGCGTCATAATTTCCCTGCTTGAGGGCAACTAAACCAGCCTCCAAAGACGATTTAGCGTGTGAAGGCATAGGAATTTTGGCACTCCAATCTCTGTTAGTTAATTCACTTTGGTATAAATGTGCGAAATTGAGATACCCTGATTGGTGATTGGTGACACTTCGACTTCGCTCAGTGCTAGTTGGTAATTGGTGATTGGTAATTACCTACTCCCCATTGGGTTTTTGACTGGAAAACACGGGAGCGATCGCACTTAATTTCAACTCTGGATGATCTCCTGCTAACTGTTGACAATTCCATTCATTGCGGAATAACAAGACCGGTCTTCCCAGATTGTCTTTAACTGTAGTCGAGTTGAATAAGCGCCCTACCCGATTCAACGCTTCCCAACCACCATCCACCCAACGGGCTACACTGTAAGGCAAGGCTTCTAACAAGGTTTCCACGCCATATTCATTTTGCAGCCGAAATTGGACTACATCAAATTGCAATTGACCAACGGCTGCTAGAATTGGATCACGTTTAGCTTCATCGGCTGAGTACATAATTTGTACAGCACCCTCTTCTTGTAATTCCGCCACCCCTTTTTGAAATTGCTTAAACTTCGATGGGTTGGGGTTTCTCAGAGAAGCAAACAGTTCCGGCGAAAAATAAGGAATCCCTTCATACTCTAACTTTTTGCCTGTATAAATTGTGTCGCCAATCGCAAAAACGCCGGGATTGTTCAAACCGATTACGTCCCCAGGATAAGCCACATCAATTGATTCTCTCTCTTGGGCAAAAAGTTTTTGCGGACGAGAAAGACGGACAGCTTTGCCTGTGCGTGCATGATTCACTGTCATATCTTTTTCAAACTTGCCTGTACAGACCCGGACAAAAGCGATGCGATCTCTGTGTTTGGGGTCCATGTTGGCCTGTAGTTTGAAGACAAAACCAGAAAAATCTGGATAGGTGGGGGCAACTTCACCCAGGCTGCTATGATGTGTACCAGGCTTGAGAGCATAATCCAGGAAGTATTTTAGGAATAATTCCACCCCGAAGTTAGTCATGGCACTACCAAAGAACACGGGAGTCATTTTACCTTCATGCACCAATTCTAAATCTAGCTCTGGACCTACACCTTCTAACAGTTCTAAATCATTTTTTAGTTGCTCGTAAAGTTCTGGTTCTAGTAATTCTGCAATTTTGCCATCACCTAAGTCTACGACGGTATCACGGGCTTCTTTGCTGCCGTGTAAGCTACGTTCAAATAGATGGATTTGTTGGGTTTTGCGGTCAAATACTCCTTTAAAGCGATCGCCCATCCCAATCGGCCAGTTGACGGCATAAGTTTGTAAGCCCAGTTCTTGCTCAATCTCATCTAATAATTCTATTGGTTCTCTACCAGGGCGATCGAGTTTGTTCACAAATGTAAAAATCGGAATCCCGCGCAACTTACATACTTCAAACAGTTTACGAGTTTGGGGTTCTAAACCTTTAGCCACGTCAATCAACATCACTGCGTTATCTGCGGCCGCTAAGGTTCGATAAGTATCTTCACTAAAATCTTGGTGTCCAGGTGTATCTAATAAATTAATTTGGCAGTTTTGATAGGTAAATTGTAACACCGTCGAAGTAATAGAAATACCCCGTTGTTGTTCCATTGCCATCCAGTCGGAAGTCGCTTTGCGTTGCGCTCGTCGTGCCTTTACCGCCCCTGCTTCGTGAATAGCACCTCCGTACAGCAATAGCTTTTCAGTTAGAGTAGTTTTACCAGCATCGGGGTGAGAAATAATCGCAAAGTTCCGACGCAGTTCCACCGCTTGGTGGAGTTCATCTTGAAGTTCTGTAGACATATTCTTTAATTTGTTTTTAACCTGCTCAATCTTAATTCAGAAATTTATCAGTGAGATAGTTGACAAATGCCCGATTTTCTATTATACTACCTTTATAGTGGAAATCTGTGCGTCCATATATATAGGGTCTTATTTTTCCAAAGTCATTCATATCAAAATCAAGGTTTATCAGATTAGGGACTTCCAAAAAATAATTGGATTAACTAACCGCAGAGGCGCAGAGAACGCAGATAAATAGTCCCTTT
>NZ_JAYGHC010000029.1:0-40986 GCF_034932285.1 Cronbergia sp. UHCC 0137 | reverse complement strand
CCTTAGATTTATCTTGTAAATGCTGATTGTGGTAGATAGTTGTGGTTAAGGGACAGCACAACCCAAAAAAGTTTAAAGATGATCAAAGTTATCAGTTAATAAACTATCTACATCTTTTGGGAAAGGACAATCTTCAGGAAATTGGGTATCATATTCCTTACTCATGTTTTTCATTGCATCTTGATAACATTCATCGGTGATGGTTAAATAATAATTACGCAAGCTGGGAGAATCTCTAAAAATCCGTTTTAGTTCCTGTTGGGTACGGCTAATAGTTACTTCCCAACCACGATAACATTCGGGTAATTTTACATAACGTCGTTTGAGTAAATGTTCCAATAAGGTAGTTAATCGACTTTCTAATTCTCTTCTATCTCTCCCCCCCAAAGCTTCTATCTCCTCAATTAAATTTTCCCAGTCTACATGACTATAATTTTGAGATTTTAATTTGCTGACTGTGTTTTGAACCCACAGCGCGAAGTCTGTTTGATAAAGATTTTGAATTGGTGATTTAGTCATAATGTTTTGTATTTATTATAAATTTTTATTTTTGTCAGAATCAGGATATCCGGGATTTAAGGATTTATCAGGATGAAATGAATTTCAACGCCATACCTGCACCTTCATAATATCAAAATGATAGTCATAAGTCCATACTTGTAATTTCATGTCTTCAGATAAAATAGCAGTAACAGCATCACAAAGAGTAATTTTCTGATCTGGAAAACGAGCAGCTTTTTCTGCTGCTGCTATATATTGCTCTTGGGAAGGGTTAATAAAATACACTGATTCTATACAATCTCTAGCAAATTTAATTGCTTGTTCAGTTCCCAAACGATACAGCAAAAGATTATATGTTTCTAGATAAACGGGAAAGGGGACTAAAATTGTTAAGTTTTCTGCATTAATTCTTTGTATTTGGATTTGGGAACGCTGATGATATTGATCATCTACATCTATAGCAGCATAAAGGGGTCCAGTATCGGCAATTATAGCTCTCAAGGTGTGTTTGGTGGTAATGATTGTGAGTATATTTGTTCAGCAAGAATTTGATCGTGATTTACCGATGTATCCAAAAATCCACTTCCCTTAGTTGTATGAGTAAAGTTGATTGGTTTTTTTGGAGGTAAATAACCACGTTGACTCAGAAATTCGATAATGGCATTTTCAACAATATCATTAGTAGGTAACGGATTTTTCTGATCTTCGATATAACTATTGAGAGCATTTGCTAATGTATCTGGTAGTGTGATATTCAGGGATTGCATAGGTTTTTAGTAGAAATTATATCTATATTATATTACTGTCAGAATCAGGATATCCAGGATTTAAGGATTTACAAGATTTTGGTTTTAAGTCTGATGTTTTGAATATTAATTTGATGGTAAATTTTTAATTGTACCTCTTGGTTTGCAGGTTGGAACGTCTCTACATTTATGGGTTGTTGAATATTAAAATTAATAGGTTGTTGAACCACCAAACCAAATCTTCCCGAAACTTTAACAAGTTCGGAGTAAGTTCTTCAGCATATTCCATCACCACTCCAAAAAGATCACCTTTTTTGAGGACTTGATAGACTTTGAGAATATGGAAATGGTCAAAACCTTTAATTGTCAAGGCTTCGTTAATAAACTTAACCTGTTGTTCTGCAAAATCATCCCGTTTTTGCATTATGTGGTTTAGGGTTTTGATGGCGTATAATTTACCTATGCTGGGTTCTTTGGCTTTGTAGGTGATACCAAAACCACCACTACCCAAAGGTTGAATTGGTTGCCAAATGATCATACCTTTTATAGTAGATACTGCCGAATTAATTTAATATATTGTAAGAATTATATCATCAATCTTTCTCATATCTCCGACTTATTAGAAAAATTGGGGGTGTTGTCGTCTGGAATCGTGTCTTTATTCTTGATATAATAATTAACCAGAACCGAGTAGGAACAAACAATGTACGACAGCGATAAACGTAAACTCTTATCAGCCTTGTGTCACGGGGCGATTTTTTTCAGCACGACAATTGTTTCCGTTGGTGTACCGATCGCTCTATTATTAGTATCTGATGATTCAGTAGTGAAAGAGAACGCCAAAGAATCAATTAATTTCCATTTTAACGTTTGGCTTTATGGTGCAATTTTAGGAACACTATTTTTTCTGACCGGTTGGTTAGTGTTGCCATTGGTGGTATTATTACCACTAGCAGGGTTGGGATATCTGGTACACTGGGGATTGACAATTTGGGCGATCGCTCAGGTGTTAACATATTCTGATACACCATGTCGCTATCCCTTGATTTTCCGAGTTTTTTAGCAACTTCCGCTCACACAATATCCCAAAAATTAACTTGGTTGAAGTTTTAAGATTATTTTTTTCGGCACTTTTGGCGATATATGTCATCCAAGTTGTAAAATACGAAATTGCCCCACAGCTTCATCAACAGTAGGGCAAAAGACAGTTAAGCACTGCTTGTAGTGTGTCTGAAGGTTATAGATTAAAACCTTGCCTTTGTGACGCTTTATTTTGTGTACATTGCCTTTTTTTTTCTTGATAAAAATTTATGTTTCCTATCCATCGTCCCCGTCGGTTACGTACCCATCCTCAATTACGCCGCATGGTACGCGAAACCGTTTTAACAACCAATGATTTAATTTACCCATTATTTGCCGTTCCCGGTGAAAGTGTTGCTAAAGAAGTGAAATCTATGCCGGGAGTATTTCAACTTTCAGTAGATAAAATTGTAGACGAAGCTAAAGAGGTTTATGATTTAGGTATTCCGGCGATTATTTTATTTGGAATTCCTGAAGATAAAGATGTAGATGCTACTGGTGCGTGGCATGATTGTGGAATTGTCCAAAAAGCAGCAACCGCAGTTAAAGAAGCAGTTCCCGATTTAATCGTGATCGTTGATACTTGTTTGTGTGAATATACAAATCATGGTCATTGTGGTTATTTACAAGTTGGTGATTTGACAGGAAAAGTGTTAAATGATCCTACTTTGGAATTACTGAAAAAAACAGCAGTTTCTCAAGCTAAAGCCGGTGCTGATATTATCGCCCCTTCAGGAATGATGGATGGCTTTGTACAGGCTATTCGGGCGGGTTTGGATGAGGCAGGATTTGCAGATACGCCGATTATGTCGTATGCTGCTAAATATGCTTCGGCTTATTATGGGCCTTTTCGGGATGCTGCGGACTCTACACCGCAATTTGGCGACAGAAGAACCTACCAAATGGACCCCGGTAACGCCCGTGAAGCGATTAAAGAAATTGAATTAGATATTGCTGAAGGTGCTGATATGCTGATGGTGAAGCCAGCTTTAGCATATATGGATATTATTTGGCGGGTGAAGGAAGCGAGTAATCTACCTGTGGCTGCTTACAATGTCTCTGGTGAGTATGCGATGGTTAAGGCTGCGGCTTTAAATGGTTGGATTGATGAACAGCGTGTGGTGATGGAAACTTTGACTGGGTTTAAACGGGCTGGCGCTGATTTGATTTTGACCTATCATGCGAAGGATGCAGCTAGATGGTTAGGCTAAAATATTAGAAGGAGTCAGGAGTCAGGAGTCAGGAGTAAGAAGGGGAAGAATGGGAGAAGCCCTGGCGACTAGAAGTCGCGGCTACACAGACAAAACCCACCTCCGTGGGTTTCAAACCTTTGATTGTTCATTAGTCCACGCAGGTGGACTAGGCTTGTGTAGTAGTGTATCCCTTACGGAAGCATTAAATACAATCCGAAATCCAAAATTAATCCTGTTAATCTTTTAATCCTGTAAATCCTGATTCTGACAGTTGAGAATAACCAGGCTCAAGATTAAGATAAATTCTAAATCCTGTTAATCTTTTAAATCCGTGATTTTTAATAGTATTTAGGGCTTGTTGATCTGCTTCTAATTCTTCCTCCTGACTCCTGACTCCTGACTCCTGACTCCTAGCCCTAACGGAAAGACTTTTTCAGCAAGCCCTATTTAATACCCATTTACCTTTGCCATTCATGCCTCTGTCACGCTTAGTTACACTGATTGTTGGTCTGATTGTCATTTTGGGTTTAACCCTATGGCTAATTGATTCCCTGACTAGGCTTTATTGGCAGTTATCTTATTCTCCTTTGCTGGGAAATTTACTGCTTTTACTGTTAATTATACTGATTGGGGGCTTGGTTGGGGGTTTTATTTATTATGTGTTTATACTACAATCAGGAGAGCAACAACGCCGTAGTCCGAGACGAGTAACTGCGGCTCAAATCCCCGCAGCTAAGTCTGATGCAGCTTCTTCTACTCTTAATGCTGTGCGTCAACAGGTGGCGCAAATTCAAGATGAAGTGACACGTCAAGCTTTATTGAGTCGGACACGGGAAATTGAGACGAATTTAGCACGGGGGGAAATTCAAGTAATTGTGTTTGGGACGGGGAGTGCGGGGAAGAGTTCGCTGGTGAATGCGATAATGGGGCGAATGGTGGGTAGGGTTGATGCACCAATGGGGACAACTCAGGTGGGAGAAACCTATTGTTTGCGGTTGAAGGGGTTGGAACGGAAAATTTTAATTACGGATACACCGGGGATTTTGGAAGCGGGGGTTGCGGGAACGGAACGGGAACAGTTAGCGAGGGCTTTGGCGACGGAAGCGGATTTGTTGTTGTTTGTGGTGGATAATGATTTAAGGCGTTCGGAATATGAGCCGTTGAAGGGTTTGGCGGAAATTGGCAAGCGATCGCTCTTGGTTCTCAATAAGACGGATTTATATACTGAAGAAGATAAAGAGACGATTTTGGCTAAGTTGCGTCAACGGGTGGGCGATTTTATTGCTTTTAATGATGTGGTAGCGATCGCTGCTAATCCCCAACCAGCACAATTGGAAACGGGGGAAATTTTTCAACCAGAACCAGATATTATCCCTTTGTTACGTCGCATGGCCTCTGTTTTACGGGCTGAAGGTGAAGATTTAGTTGCAGATAACATTCTTTTACAATCTCTGCGATTGGGGGAAGAAGCACGAAAACTAATTGATGCCCAACGTCGTCGTCAAGCTGATAAAATTGTTGAACGTTTTCAATGGATTGGTGCGGGGGTGGTGTCGGTTACGCCTTTACCTGTGGTAGATTTATTAGCAACAGCCGCCGTTAATGCTCAAATGGTGGTGGAAATTGGCAGGGTTTATGGTTGTGAATTGAATATGGAAAGGGGACGGGAGTTAGCCCTATCTTTAGGAAAAACTATTGCTGGTTTAGGTATAGTGAAGGGAGCAATTGAGTTATTTTCTACTGCGCTACAGCTTCATGTTGCGACTTTTATTATTGGTAGGGCTATCCAAGGTGTGACAGCAGCTTATTTAACGAGAATTGCTGGTAAAAGTTTTATTGAATATTTTCGCCATGATCAAGATTGGGGTGATGGGGGGATGACGGAAGTGGTTCAACAGCAGTTTCAAATTAATCGCAAAGATGAGTTTATTAAAGTGTTTGTTAAGGAAGCGATCGCTAAAGTAGTAAAACCTCTCACAGACACTTTGGAGGAAAGAGAAGGAGAACAGCGTCAAAGTAAGTAATGATCCAAAAGAATTTGAAAATCAAGACTTTTGCAAGAACTCTAATAATTTGTGCGATCGCCTTGCGTTAGTCAGTGCCATAATTGAGTCAACTACTGCTACACCTGTTCCTTTTGAATTTTCCCCAACATCTGGTTTATTCAGTTTAGGCACTTTGTGCCTTGTGAAAAGAACATTAAGCAAAATAAAGAAGAATTAAGAGCGATCGCTTGTAAGTTGGGTTGTCTGATGTCAACCCAATATAAATTTGACTAAAACCGCTTTGCTGATTGATGCCACTGTTCCCAAAAAAAACCAACTACATTTGCTATCTGTGATATCAAAAATAATATTGTAATTAACATCCCTGGTTGGGTTGACTGTTGCATAAAGGGATAGTTTAGCAAATTTAAATAAAACTTGAGTGGCTCAACTTTGATGGGTTCATTAGTACCTGTAATTCTAGTTTGGTGAAAACAAAAAGCACCGCGACCATAATTGAAGTGCTGAAGGCAAAAGGTTTTTAATGTCAGTTTGTGAGCATGATAAATAGTAACTTCTGGAATATAAATCATTTTGTTATCTTGGTATAACCAGCGATGGCAAAATTCCCGATCTTCCCCGGCTGCTAAAGGAAAAGTAATATCAAATTGTCCTACTTGGTTAAATAATTCTCTAGAAACCGCAAAATTATTAGAAGCGAAGAACTTAGCTTCATAAGAATCTATATTGTAATAGTTGTAGAGATAATCAATAAGTAATTGACTAGCAGTGGAGTAGAGATTGTTTGGTAGAGCATTTATAGTTTTTCCCCCTAAGAGGCCATTTGGAGTCTCCAAGAAGCCATTTTCGAGGGCTAATAGCCAATTTGGTTCAGGGGTACAATCATCATCAGTAAATGCTAAATATTGACCTTTGGCCACCTTAGCGCCTGTATTTCTCGCTGTAGCAGGACCAGCATTAGCTTGTCGAATTAAATTGAGTTCAATTTCGTTATCATAGGATTTCACCAGGATATCAAGAGGGCGATCGCTACCATCATCGACAATAATAACTTCAAAGCGATCGCATGGGTAATTGAGACGAGTTAAGGAATCTAAGCAAGTCTTTAATCTTTCAGGACGATTATAGGTAGGAATAATAATGGAAAAAGTGAGCATCGCTATGGTTGTAATACGTTTTATTAGGAGTTGGTTTGAGGAGAAGATCGTAATAAGGCGACCAGCGTAAAAACATGGGAAAATAACTCAGGAAAAAGCAATTTTATCGAAAGAGTATACACAATAAATCCTATGCTACAGCAAATGATTAAATTGAGTTGAAGACTAAGAATAGAGGTGAGAGATTGTTGAATGATAAAGATAACTGAAACCATGATTATTGTACTGGTAACTGGGGCTAAAAATTGAGATAAATAGGTTTTACAAGACAGAGAAATTAATTTGCTTAAAAGCCATTGTCCTAAAGGAAAAACCAGATAATCACTAATGACATAAGCAGATGCAACAGCTAAGATTCCCCAATGTAAAGCTATCAAACAAGCAATGACATTAACAATAGCATTCAGCAAGCCTAATTTCATCTGTATTGAAGGTTGACCCATTGCAATAAAAGCAGAGCGTTGAAAGAAAGAAACGGCTCGAATAATTCCCGTTAAGGGAAGAATTTGTAGGATAGGAATAGCACTTCTCCAGTGTTCACCAAATAGAGTTATTACTAATTGTGGACTGAGAAGAATAATCGCAGAAAAGATGGGAAACGCAATTAAACTGGTAAATTGAGTAGCTTGATAAAAAGCAGATAGAAACTGTTTGGGGTTATCCTGTAAGCGAGAAAAAGTCGGTAAAGCAACTTGATTTAAAGTTCCAATTAATAATTGAGTTAGAACTTGTAAAATTCGATGGGAAATTGCATAATAGCCTAGTGCCACTTCTCCTAAAAAATAACCAATTAATAGATTATCTGTCCTTTGATTAAAAAATTCTAATAATTTGTATGCTAAAAGATTAAGACTAAACCTATATAATTGGGATAAGGCTTGCCAAGAAAATTGGAATTTAGGTCGCCATGTACTAGCTGTCCATAAAACAATGACCTCCATGATTTCATAGGTTAACTGTTGTCCTACTAAACTCCAAACACCATAACCCCAAAAAGCCATTAAAATTCCTACTATTCCAGCGAAGAAAATGCCTAATAAAGAACAGGTAGCCATGACTTTAAATTTAAACTCACGGTTCAATAAAGTCACTTGAGTTTGCCTAAGTGAAGCGATAATAAATAGTATAGAAAGAACTTGAATTGTCAGAGTTAAACGAGGTTGATTAAAGGTAAAAGCAATAAAATTAGCACTACTCAAAGTGAGAGTAGTTAGGAAAAAACCCACAAAAACCTGTGTCCAAAAAGCTGTATTGATATCTTTTTCTTCTAAGTTCTGTTTTTGAATTAAAGCATGAGCAAAACCTTGATTCAAGAAGATTTGCATAAAGTTAATAAAAACATTGGCTAATGCTACTAGACCAAAATCTTTAGGGCTTAATAAACGGGCTAAAATTAAAAAGACAATAAATGAGCCAGCTTGACTTCCCCAATTTTGAATCCCCGACCAGAAAACTCCCTGAATAGTTTTGCTTTTAATGTTCATTTGATGTTTTTAACTATCATAAGTATAACCTGATAGGAATGAATATTGATTAATCTTTGTTTGGACTTGCTCAATTGAGCTTATTTTTTAAGTTTTTACCTTAATGTTTAAAAGTCAATTTTCGATATATAATATAACTAAAATGTGGCGGTTTTATTACTATCCAATTTGTAATTAGTTCACCACCTAATTGATTTTTAAAATTATTAACTGTACTCAAAGAAGCACCTCTTAAATCATTACTTTGATAACCAAGCTCGGCTAATTTTTCAAATGATTTCCACCGTAGAAAAGGAGAACTACCAAGATTTAAGTAATTATCATCACTACCAGCGCAAACAGTATAACTATGAGAATTATAGTCTGTTAGTACCAAAAAAGCTCCGATAGATTGCCCATTACTTAAACGGACTTGATGAAGTTGACAAAGGTTTTTTTCTTGCAAAAGTTGATAATATTTTCGATACTGATTTTCTGACAAATATAATTTAAGTCCTTTTCTTTGATATGTTTCTGAATGTAATTTGTAAAAACTGTCAAAATCATCGTCATGGGTAAATTTTAAATTATTTTTTATGCCTCGTTCGACTAAACGCCGTAAATTTTGCTCTATTTTTTGCCAAACTTTCCCTATATCTTCAAGGTTAATGATATAACTATAGTTAGGAAAAACTTGCCATTTCACTTTTAAAAAAGGTCTTAGATCATTAATTAAATGAGAAATACTCAGGTTTAAATAAACATAAGGTAATTCTAATAATTTGTTAATTAAAGTTTCTAAAATAGCAACATATTTAGCTCTAATTTTACTAGGATACTGACTAGGATAATATTTCAAAATTGGACTGTGAAGGGATAAGAGCGATCGAGGTGATGCTACTGCTACCAGGGAAAAAGGAGACCAAGTTTCATAAAGGGCAATGCCTCCCACTAATTCTGTTCCTTGAAAAACTCCTAATACTCGAAAACTATCTCCCGTTATTTGACATAAGACATCTAAATAGTCAGGCAAACTATAAATATTTCCAGTGGGAGAATCTGAGACAAATTTTGTCCATTTTTCATACTCACTTTCGGTTAAAAATCGGGCGGTTAATTCTCGACTCATAGAAGTTTGGTTAAATTAAAATAAGGGTTTTCCGTCAAAATATTCAGGTATTTTTAATATTCATCTTCTAGTCAAACAATTTTTTGCTCTGATCAAATAGAATTTGAAACCTCTAATTTTCATAAGTATAACCCTCTAAAAATGGATACTTTTCAATTTTCATTTTTACATAAGCAATTAATTCAGGTGTCCAATATATACTATGACGGCTTTTTTGTGGGGATTTAAAAACTATTTCAGCACGGTTAAATCAAAATTCAGTTTTGCGGTCTTTCTAGATATCGTGCTAATATTATCATAGGGGTTTCTCATAATATGGATAAATTTGATTTGAACATTAATTATCTGACGTAACTGTTGCAAATGTCCACAATTGGCTGAAATTCTTAAGATAGTTCCTTCTCCCTGTTTATCTCCAATGACTTGTAATTGGTTAACTTTTCCTTGCCATTGACTAGGAACGTAATAATTATATCCACCTAAAGTTATATCTTTCTTAGATGCCCATTGCGCTTTTTTCATTAACAGATAATAAAGTTGCCATCGTCTAAATCCTAAATAAGCATACTTTAAGTCTCCTAATTCATGGGCAATAATCATGTTAGGATGGGCATTTAATAATGCACCAATTAAACTATGTCCACTTCTTGGATAACCAATAAATAAGCAGTATGTTTTGATATCTTTCCAAAGGACTCGATTGATGAAACCACCATAAGCAGCAGGAAAATAAAGCTGGATAGCATCTAATAATTTTGCAATATTTTCCTTAAATTGATTATTTTTCATAATTTTAAAGACTCCATTCTTCAAAATCTCTTCCTGTGTATTCTCGTAAACATTTAATATCATCTTTTAGGTAGTTGTTCAATCGGATTCTTAACTCCTGATTTAATACAGGTTTTTCTACTGGACTGGAAAATGGAAAATAAATAATTCTGTTTATATGGAATCTAATATTGGAAGGCAACCGATTAATCTGGTTAATAACAGGAAGTTTAGAAATATATTTTCCTATATTATTTTTTTTGGATTTATGGATAGATAGATGTAATTTTTTATTATATTTAATCATATCAACATTATCAGTTACACCTAAAAATCTACAGATTTTTTGAAGTGTTATTTGCGGAAAATTAAATAGTTCTTCTGTTGTTAAAACTAGAATATTAGACTTTGCAAAATACAATAAATATTGTTTTAACTGTCGATAATATTGACTACGAGATACATAAAAATTATCTTCAATATCTGCCAAAGCTTCTGTAATTGTCCTGTCTTCCCGTCCATCACTATATTTATGGACATATTCAGAAATAATTCGTTCGATAGGATCTCTGATAATATAAATTAATTTTGTATTAGGAATAGTTTCATACATTCGTTGGGATATTCCTTGGTAATGAGGATATATAGTATAATTGGGGGATGTTTCTCCATAAATTTTGGCGTTACCTCTAAACTGAGATTTATACCATTCTATTCCTTTATGCCAATTTCTTTCTTCAATAAAAAAGTTTAGTTCCTTCTCTCTTGACATAGAAATTTGAGGATGGCAATTAAGGTAATAATGTAAACTGGTTGTTCCACATTTCATACCACCAATTATAATCAAATTTGGTAGTCTTCCTTGTTGTTTGTTTAGGATTGAAGTTGTCCCGATTAAATTAGTCATAGATTTAAATTTAACAGAGGTTTACCATCAAAATAGTCTGGAATTGGCACATTCATCAAATTTAAAATAGTTGCACTTAAATCCACCGTACTTCCTTTTTCTAAAGTGGAATTAGGAGTAATACCAGGACCCTTTGCCATCAAAAAGCCTCTTGCTGTATGTCCCCCCGGTCGAAAATAAGGAACTGGTCCTATCCGTCCAAAATCAGGACTATCAATCACATCCGTGGCTAATTCGTGCCAAATTACAGCCAGATCTCCATCAGATATTTTAGTATCATTGTCCATTGGTGATGGACGAGTGCGAATCACATCTTTAACAATTGGTTTGCCTGTTCTCCCATCTCGAAGATCAAAGAGATATTGGGTAATTTGGTTACAAAGTTGATCATATTCCCGTAGTTCAACTATTCCCTGACTTTCCCTGCCTTTCAGGTTTAAACGAATATCTCCACCAGTAAATACTGGTAGAGCAAAGGCTTTCATTTGATGCCACAATGGTTGATACCAACGTGTTGGCATCCAGGCCAGACTATCTTCTTCTTCTAATAAAGAAAATGGACAATCTAAGCCATTTTTAGGATTATGAAGAAAGTTAGTAGGAGTCCATGAACCAAATAATTTTTGCGCCCAGTTTTCGGGTGTATTTCTAGCCCAAACTTCCCCTAACCAAGAATGTCTGACAGGATGAGTGATCATAGCAGGTGGTGGTGTGTTAATATGACCGGGAGCGATCGCAGTTTTTCCAGGAAAACTCAAGCGATACATTAATTCCGGTAGAAATAACATTCCAAATAAATCATCATTATTGATTTCCATACCGTGAACAGAAAAGATCAGAATATGAGTGTTTTCTGAAACTTGACTGATTATTTCTCCAATCTCATGGTCAATTTGCTGATAAACTTCTAACATGACATCTGATGAACCATAATCTTGTTTTGAGGTTGAATATAAAGGGTGATCAGGTTGACTACGATTATACAAATCATGGCCGGCTGTATGAGTTTCGGTAAAAACTGTGAGAAATAAATCCCAAGATTCCCGACTTAGTAAGTCTTGACAAATGGCCGAACGTCTAGCAATATTAGTTTTTAATGCTTCTGGTAGCCATTTTTGGTATTTCTTATCCCACCAAATGCCTGTATCTTTTTGATAAATTAAATCCTGACTGTGTTTTTGAGCTAATTCTGCAAAAAGTTCGGAGGGGAGAGAATGCCTGGGAGTAAAAAAATTATGTCCTCCCCAACCCAGAACTTGTAACCCTTGGACTTGGTGGCACAAAGTTGTTAATGGTACATCAAAAATCCCAATTCGTTTGTTCTTTGGTAAAGCGTAAAAGGGGAGGTATTCTTGATAGTTATAGCCTCCATATATGGAATCGTAGGTGGCTGTATAGTTCTCTTGGGAGTATTTAACAGGACTCCAATATCCGGTTTTATTGGGTAGGCATCCTGTGTTAAAAACTGTCCATAGGCATTCGGTATTGGTAATTTTTTCAGTTTTATCTCTGTTATATTCAATAGTATTATGAAGACGACCATAGATGCCTTGCGATCGCAGTTGATTTAAGTTTTTTAAATAACCTTGATCCATCCATTTTTCTAAAAATACGGGATCGGTTGCGTCTAATCCAATGGCAAGAATAGGGTTTTTCATCAAAGTTTTTATGAATGTGTAATTATTTTTTATATGCTGTACGTCTTTCCCAAAAACAGCCTGTGCTATGGGCTATTTGTGATAGTAATAGTAATCCTGAGATCAAAGGAGCGCGATAGAAAAATCCTTGACGAAAGGGATAAAGGAATAGGTTTGTGTAAAAAGGGGATGGTTCTGGTTGAATTTTTCCTAACCCCCGGTTTGCTCGCGCTTGATTGAAATGGATAGCACCACGGCCATAGTTAAAATGCTGTTGCCAGAATTGAACTAGGTTTAGGTGATGGGCATGATAAACTAATGCTTCAGGAATATATACCATTTCATAGCCTAATTGTAAAGCGCGATCGCACAATTCCCGATCTTCGGCCGCAGCTAATCTGAATTTACCAAAACCCCCAAGACTATTAAATATTTCTCTAGAAATAGCAAAGTTATTGGAGGTGAAAAAGCTAGTCTGACGAGTTTTAGTATTTTGTTTGTTATAGTATTCGTAAAGGTAATCAATTAATAGTTGACTGCTAGTAGCATAAATATTTTCAACCAAAGCATTAACTATTTGTCCACCTATCAAACAGTTGGGAGTTTTAAGCAACTGACTAGCAAATTCTTCTAACCAAGCAGCAGCAGGAATACAGTCATCATCAGTAAAGGCTAAAAATTCTCCTTTTGCATAACTAGCTCCTAAATTTCGCGCTATAGATGGTCCTTGATTAGGTTGTTTTAGTAGAGTGATGTTAAGTTGAGATTGCCACTCGGAAATGATTTGATTTAAGGATATAGGACTACCATCATCGACAATAATTACTTCAAACTTATCATCAGGATAATTGAGTTTAGATAATGCTTGTAAACAGCTTGACAACTGTTGTGGACGAGCATAAGTAGGAATAATAATTGAAAAAAAAGGAAATGTCATAGATCAGGGTTAAAAAAAATAATCTTGATGATTACAACTACGAGAATTTTAAACATAGTCTTTTTCCTGATACCAATTAATTAAAATCTTAATTGCTGCTGGTGGTAAAATTTGGGGAGAATAATCTAACTCAGCTATGGCTTTAGAAATATTCAGACTACGATTACCAACAAACATATCATAACGATGATGACCAGGAAGTTGTCGTTTAAAGGTTGTATAAAACCATTCAGTCATTGTACTAAAAGTATGATAAGGTAAAGAGGGTAAATGTTGGCTTGGTTGAACTATGTTCAAATTTTCAGCAATTAGATTAACAATATTTTTGACTTTCATTGATTCTTTTGCTGCAATATTATAGGTTTTACCTTCAATATTGGGTTTGTCTGCACACAATTTTAACCCTGTGATAATATCTTGAATATCTGTTAGGTGATACTCGTTATTTCCTGTACCAATTAAACGAAAATTTGGAGTAGCGATCGCTTTAACTAGCCCCAACCAATTTAAAGAACCTGCACCACAAACTCCTGACAATCTTGCTATGACTACAGGTAAATTATGTTGTTGATAATAACTTAACAACACTTTTTCTCCTAACCATTTTGTTGTCCGATAATAGGTATTTGGATAGCATGGTGTATTTTCATCTACTTTAACTTGTTTAATAGTCCCATACACACCGGCTGTACTTAAATAAACTAACCTTTTGACATCTGTTTTGATCGCAGTTTGGGCTATATTTCTACTACCATCTACATTGACTGAATAATAATCTTTTTTGGGGATTTTTGGCTGTGTCCTTTGTGCTGCTCCATGATAGACTTGTTCACAGCCTTTCATTATTTTTTCTAAGTCTTCAATGTTCCTAATATCTCCTGATATAATCTCAACATCTAAGTCTTTTAATCGTGTAATATCACTATGGCAACGAACAAGAGTTTTAACATTATGTCCTGCTTCCACTAGCATTTTAGTTAAATAACCACCAATAAATCCTGATGCACCTGTTACTAATATTCTCATCTTAATTTTCTCCTGATATGATTTGCAATATCAACAATTCTAATCCAAAGCTAATTTGTTCAAATCATTCTTTGGTATATTTTAATGAATTGGTCAACAAAGCGCTGTTCAGTTTAAATCACTAGATTGAGCAGAAATGGCAAAACAAAGAGCATCATGTCCTCGCTGTTTTAACCCATCTCGCAAAGACAAAATCATTAATTAGCAAAATTTTCATTAAGGTTAACATTTAGATTTCTCACGTCTTTTTTGATAAACTCTTCATAGTAGGAGCGTTCTGTATTTACTTTCCACAAATCATGTTTTTCTCCCATTAAATTTTTTGCTGCTAATAATCCCGTTAACATGGAATGATCTTGATTATTATAACGGTGCATTCCATTACGTCCAATGGTTTGTAAATTATCAAAATTCTGTAAATAATCTTGAATAACTTGTAAATGCTGACGATATTCCTGATCATAAACAGGATAAGCTTTTTTTTGTCTAATCACTGTAGCATCTTCAATTTTTTTAATATTTGAGAGTAATTTTAAATCGACAATTTCATTACTAGCAAGTCTAATTAACTGGCTATCAGACATTGACCAAATATCGTCCCCTTGGGAAGAAAAATACTCCATTCCCAGACAAGTCTTTTGATTATCTGGAATCATTGCTGCACTCCAATTTTTAAAGTTCTGAATCCGTCCTACTTTAAATTCAGGACTGTGGATATAAATCCATTGATCAGGAAATAAATCTGCTTGATCAATGATTAAAGCTACAATTAAGAAATCTCGATATTTCAGACTGCGTGCTGCTTGCAAAACTGCTGGTGGTGCTGGTGGTTCTAGTCGTAGGATTAAAGTTGTCAATGGCATACTAGAAATAAAATGATCGGCTGGGAAATAAGCAGTTTTATTTTTCTGTTCCACACTAATGGATTGAATCTGATTATTTTGATGATAAATCTGATTGACTTTGGTGTTGAGATGAATTTTAGCCCCTTGATTGGTAATAATTTCTTGAAATTTCTCCCACATCATCCCCGGACCAAGTTCTGGATATAGAAATTCCTTAATCAATGATTTAGTTCGGTTATCTTTAAATAGGCTATTAAGAATTGCTCTTTTTAATGACATCCCTTGAATGCGTTGCGCTGCCCAGTCTGCTCGAATTTCTGTACAAGAAATGCCCCAGACTTTTTCAGTATAGGTTTTAAAGAATGTCTGATATAAACGTTTGCCAAATCTATTAGAAACCCACTCTTCAAAGTTTTCTTCTTTTGGATATGGTTTAATTTTAGATTGCAGATAACTGTATAATATTAATAAACTGTTAATAATTCCCAGAGTGAATAAGGCGTTATTTAGTTCTAAGGGATAGTTGAAAAATTTACTTTTGTAATAGATGCGAGATAGACGAGGAACTTTGAGTAGGTCATTTCCTAATACTTCTACCCAAAGCTGTTGAATTTCGCTAACTTTAGTATAAAATCTATGACCACCAATATCAAAGCGATAGCCTTTATAGGTTTCTGTACGAGAAATTCCTCCTACACAGTCCGCTTGTTCTATGATGGTTGGTTGAATGTCTTGTTTAATTAATTCGTATGCAGATGTTAATCCTGCTGGTCCAGCACCAATTATTAGTACAGTCTGATTTTGCATAAATACCAATACCCGTAATTCTTTTTTTGACTAGGATCAAATATTTATATTACTGTACAGCATAACTAGAAAATTTAAAGAAGAATATACCGAGAATAAATGCTAAACCACTATAAAAGTAGTAAAACCAGTGCCAAGGTAAAACTTGTAAAGCAAATAAAAAACCACGTTTATAAACAAAGAAGCGGTAGACGGGAGCGTTAATTATGAGCAGTAATATACAGATAGGCACGGTGATTAAAAGTAACTGCCATTGCCACCAAGAAGCAATTAAAGTAATTAAAAGCGAGTAGACTAGAATTATACTCAGTCGGGTTGACCAACCGAGATTTAGATCAGAGGGCATTTTTCCTTGACGGAGAATTAATTGAGTCCAAGGTAAGGCGCGATCGCTCACTTCTGCTTTAATTAAAGATATGATTTCCCATCGTTTTAAATGTTTGACTTGCAAAGTTTTGTCTAATTTAATTTTGTAACCTGAATTTTTGAGCCGATAGCCTAACTCAATATCTTCCACACAGGGACGACGATAGTTTTCATCAAACCCTCCCATAATTAAGAATATATCCCGGCGAATTGCACCGCAAGCCCCCCAAAAAGTGAAAGCGTCTTCGTTAGCATTTTGATGGGTATAATGATGGAACAGATTTTTGTATTGAGACAGAAAATTACTCGCTCCTGGAGCATCGTCATAAGAACCAATTAAAGCGGCTAAATTGGCATTTTCTTGAAAATTTAATTTTACTTGATTAATTGTATTTGGTGCGATCGCTACATCAGCATCTACAAAGAAAAATATCTCTCCTTTGGCCAATTTTGCCCCTAAATTTCTGGCTTTTGCTGGTCCACTTTTCTCCTGAACTCGAATTACCTTTGCTCCCCATTCTGCTGCTATTTGCCAAGAGTTATCTGCTTCCCCATCAGCGACTACAATCACTTCTGTTATGATTGATTTAACCATGTTCAGACTTGATAAACATTGACGGAAAGCTTCTCCACCATTATGAACGGGAATGATTACTGAAATTGATAGTTCTGTTGGTAGATTCATTATTGTTTATGAGAATCAGTGCATACAATGTTTAGAATAATTGAACGCAGATGAACACTTTCTGAGCAAGTTATTATCTATGACTTTTAACCGCCAATTTGGGACATTGTGCGACTATAAGAATTAATTGTACCAGAGTCCCTTTGTTTAAAGTTAATTTCTGGTTTAATTGTTAGTAGTTGCTTAACTTGTTCTTGGAGTTGGGAGGTACTAACACCGTCACGGAGAGAAGTTTTTAAATCAATTTGACCAGTTTCATTTAATAAACAGGGACGTAACCAACCATCAGCAGAAAGACGCATTCGGTTACAGCGATCGCAAAAACATTCCGACATCTGACTAATAAATCCTAATGTTCCTTTAGCACCAGGAATTTGAAATATATCCGCAGGTCCATTGCCAGGAATTTGCGATTCTGTTAAACCCCAGCGATCGCTAATAGTTTGACGTAATTGGGCAGAAGCAACCCAACCGCGATCGCTAAATAATTCTCCATTCCCAATGGGCATAAACTCAATAAACCGGACGTGCCATTGTTTCTCAATTGTTAGTGCAGCTAAATCTAGAATTTCATGGTCATTCACACCGGGAATCACTACCACATTTAATTTTAACGGGTCAAATCCCACAGAATAAGCTGCTTGAATCCCCTGCCAAACTTGCTGCCAAAGCCCTTTACCACGATTACCAATGATTGCGTCAAAAATTTGAGAATCAAGGGAATCTAGGCTAATATTAATGCGTTTCAGACCAGCATCATAGAGGTTTTGGGCGATTGGTGCTAGTAAAAACCCATTGGTAGTCATAGCGATGTCTTGGGTTTGGGGTAAAGAAGCGATCGCTCTCACCAAATCTACCACACCGGGACGCAATAAAGGTTCACCACCAGTCAAACGAAAGCGGGTAAAGCCAACAGGTATAAACACCTCTTTAATCAAGGTCAAAAGTTCCTCATCGTTCAACAATTGTGGTTTGATGAGATAATTAAGTTCCGCGCCTTCTGGCATACAGTATTGGCAGCGAAAATTACAGCGATCTGTTAAACTAACCCGTAGATAATCTACTTGGTTCATGTTGGTAAAAGGAGAAAGGGATTTATTTTTCCACTGGGTAATATATTGACGATATTAGCAAAAATGAATTGGTCTGTTTTTATAGCTACAGGAATTGCTTGGGGATTGATGGTCATGACTGCTTATGCAGATGATTGTTTCCCATTTTCCAAGTCATCAAACTTCAACACGGTTCAACAGGGAAAAGTAATTATTTTAGGACAAAGATCCGGTTATCCTTATGTTGTTGTAATTCCAGGAAATGAGGAAAAAAAATTTAAGACTGTACGGAAATGTGTACCCGATGCCTTTATTTCCCGAAATCGTTTAGGTACTTATATTCATGTTGGTGCATTTAAAGATTATGCTACCGCTAAAAGGTTGGAAATAGTATTGCGATCGCGTAAATTAGATGCCAGAGTTGTGTATTTCTCAAACAACCGGAAATAAAAGAACTAATATATGATTTGAGGAAAAAGTCTTTTGGTTAGGGCTAGGAGTCAGGAGTCAGGAGTCAGGAGTCAGGAGGAAGATTAGAAGAAGAGAATAATAGTATTAAATCTGATCAAGACGCTATCACCAAGTCCTAAAATAGGTGTCAACTTTCATTATGACATCAGCAAAATTTCTAAGGCTGTTAATTCTGCTGTAATCGACATTTCAATTCCCTGTTCAGAA
The DNA here is from genome assembly GCF_034932285.1 of Cronbergia sp. UHCC 0137. Taxonomy (NCBI): domain Bacteria; kingdom Bacillati; phylum Cyanobacteriota; class Cyanophyceae; order Nostocales; family Nostocaceae; genus Cronbergia; species Cronbergia sp. UHCC 0137. The sequence continues at coordinate 22,003 of NZ_JAYGHC010000029.1, read as the reverse complement.
GTAAGATCCTGCTGTTCAGTTATGGTGGGAATGACAGTTACAGGTGATAATAATTCAGTAGCAATATACTCGGCTAAGGCGTTGATAGTGGGATGTTCAAACAATATTGTAGAAGGAATTGTTTGCTGTAAACCTGTTTCGAGACGACTCCGCAACTCCACCATCATTAGTGAATCCATACCCATATCAAAAAATCCTAACTGTACATCTGGAAGTTGAGAAGACAAAGAACCCAAAACTCGACTAACTTCTGTTTGTAGGTAAGTTCTTAAATATGAAATCCGTTCTTTTATTCCTAAAGATTGAATTTGCTGTATTAATTGGGAAGTTTGATTTTCATTAGTGGTTACAGAAGTTTGGTTGTAAAAATCTGCAAAGAAAGGTGAGGATAATTTTTGCTTGAGAAGTTCTGACCAATTGATAGGAATTACCCCTACTTGTGGAGAAGATTGGGTGAGGAGAAATTCTAAAATATCTATACCTTGGTCGGGAATAATTTCACCAATACCCCGTGAACTCATTTGATGAGAAACTTGTCTTTTTGCGGCTGCACCAATATCAGACCATACACCCCAATTTATACTCAATGCAGGTAATCCCTGATGGTGGCGATATTGGGCTAAAGCATCGAGAAAGGTATTTGCAGCTACGTGATTCCCTTGTCCTGGAGAACCTAGTAGGGAAGCTGCCGAGGAAAACATGATGAAATAATCTAGGGGGATGTTTTTGGTTAATTGGTGGAGATTCCAAGCACCTGTGACTTTAGGATTCATGACCCGGTGCGATCGCTCTGGAGTTAATTGTTGTAAAATTCCATCATCTAAAATTCCGGCGGCGTGTATCACTCCCCGCAAAGGCGGATGGTTATCCTGAATATCTGTCAAAACTGCTGCTAATTGGTCTTTTTGGCTAATATCTGCCTGATTTATGATAATTTTAGCCCCTATTGCTTCTAAGGCTTCAATTTGTTGCTGTGCGCTGATATCTGGCTGGTTACGTCCCAAAAGTACAAGATATTTCGAACCTTTTTCTACCAACCAACGCGCCACACGCAAACCTAAACCGCCCATTCCCCCTGTAATTAAGTAGGTTGCATGGGGATGTACTGACTCAGTGGGTGTGTGGGTAATCACGATTTTGCCGATATGTCGGGCTTGCTGCATCATTTGTAACGCTTCGACGATTTTAGTGGTGGAGAAAATGGTTTGAGGAAGCGATAATAATTGTCCATTTTGGAACTCTTCCATGAGACAATGTAACAAAGTTTGGATTATTTGGGGTTGTTGTTGAGCAACACTCATCAAATCCACTAAATAATAAGCAACTTGGGGCTTGACTTGAGCAACTTGTTGTGCATTCCAAACTCCCCGTTTACCAATTTCGATAAACTTTCCTTGGGGTTTAAGTACCGATAAACTAGCCGGGATAAATTCACCAGACAGGGAATTAAAGACAATATCCACCCCTTCCCCCTGAGTTATTTCGAGAATTTCCTCGGCAAAATCCAAGGTACGAGAATTAAAAATATATTCCACACCTAAAGCGCGTAAAGTCTCCCATTTTCCAGAACTAGCTGTAGCAAAGACTTCTAAACCCGCTTGTTGGGCGATTTGTAAAGCCGCCATTCCTGTTCCCCCAGTTGCTGCATGAATGAGGATACGTTTTCCCGGTTGAATTTTGGCAACTTCCCGCAAAGCATAAGCAGCAGTTAGGAAATTGGCGGGAATTGTCGCAGCAGCAGCAAAACTTAAAGAATCTGGTTTTTTGATTACATAATTAGCGTTAGTCGTCACATATTGACTGAAACTATCAGCAGCCAAAGCCACCACAGCATCACCTACATTTAAATGTGTGACACCTTCACCAACAGCGACAACTTCACCAGCACATTCCACACCAAACCAATCACGTTCAAAAGGTAGTAATCCTAAAGAATCGAGAACATCAATAAAATTTAATCCGGTGGCTTTTACCTGAATTTCCACCTCTCCCGATTGGGGTTGACGACGGGGGGAAGGTTGCCATTTTAAAGATGTGATCACACCACGTTTAGTAATAGTTAAATGATAAGGTTCATCTGGAATAATTTGCAGAGAACAGCGAGTTAGTCTAGCTACTTTGCGTCCAGATTTATGTAAAGCAATTTGCGTTTCTTCTCCAGGACAGTTAATTTCAGTAACAAGGTTTTCAACTTGGGTAAATAGTTCTTGTGTGGGATCTAAATCAACACAGCGACAATTTAATTCTGGGTGTTCTAGACGAATAACTTTACCCATACCCCAAATAGAAGATTGATTTAAACCTGTGGTGGTGTGGGGACTAACAGCGCCTTGAGTTACTAACCAAAGATTAATGGGGTAATGTTGGGTTTTAATTAAGGTTTGGACTAAGTGAAGAATCTTATTACATTCATTGATACTGTCTTCACAACCAGCAATATAAATGATGTGTTTGATAGATTTATGAACAACTTCTTGAATATTATTTGAATGTTTGATGGTAAAAGATGGAAATGGTAATTGTTGAATTATAGCTTCTCCCCATTCTGGTAAATCTGTAATAATCAAGCATTCTTCTCCCTCCCCTTTATAAGGGGAGGGTTGGGGTGGGGTGTGATTTTGTGCCACAATTACACTTTGTTGGGCTAATGCTTCTGGAAGAACTGAATCAGGAGTAATATTCACAACGCTGGTAAAACCATGTTGTTTTAATAAACTTTGCCAAGTACCAGTAGAAATCAGGGGATGATATGGACGTAAATCATGATCTTGAAAACGCCACCAACCTTCAGTTAAACCGAAAATTAAATCTATCCAAATACTGGGAACTGTCCCTTCTAAAAGAATAAATAAACCCTGATTTTTGATTAATGATTTAACATTAGTGATTGTGTGACTTAAATTTTCAGTTGCGTGTAGAACGTTAGCTGCAATTACTATATCAAAACTCTGAAGGTTAATATCTTGATTTTTTAAAGGTTGTTCAATATTTAGAGTTTGGTAATTAACGAAGTTATACTCTGAAAATTGCTGACGTGCTTTTGCTAAAAATACAGGTGAAATATCTGTGAATACATATTCTACAGATTTGTTGACGAGTTCAGGTAAAACATAAGCTGTTGTTCCACCAGTACCTGCACCAATTTCTAAAATTCTTACTTTTTCCCCTGGAGGTAATTTTTCTAAAGCTGAATTTATTGCTTTTTCTACTAACGTATTCATTACCTTTGCACCAGGAGAATTTTGATAAAGTTGGGTAAGGGTTGATAAGTCTCCCTTGGGAAATAACAAATCTATAGGATTACATTCTCCTTGCAACACCTTAGCTAAATTTGTACCACAACGTTCTATTAGAGTTAATTCGGCGGTTATTTGTGGCTGTTGGCTTGGGGAAAGTTGGGGTTTTTCGTATTCACGTTGATTTGTAATGAGAGAAAGTAAGTATGTATATAATCGCTGATGCTGCGGAGTAATTTTTGGTGATAAAGCTGCGATATTTTGTAAGGCTTGGGAAATATAGTAAAGACTTAATGCTTCTAGTTGTGGTAGAAATTGGGCATAAGTTTGAATTTCTTCTGTTGCTAATAGTTCTGTAAATTTAGGCGCTAATTTTTGAGCAATTTCTGTTGGATTTGTCAGGGAAGTATTAGAGGTAATATTTACAGATTGCATTCTCCATTCAATTTCATATAACCAATTTTGCCAATCTTTAATATTGGATGATTGGATTTTTTTAAGTTGCAATCCTTCAACTACAGCAATTATTTGTCCTGCTGGGGATAAAACCTGAATATCTGCTATTAAAATAGGTGAGGCTTTATCTTGAGGACGTAATTTAACTAAACTCCAAACCCTTTCTTCTATGGGTTGATAAATTTCTAATTTATCTACACCAATAGGTAGGTAAACAGAGGGTGTAGGTTGACTGTAAAAAATTGCTGCTATGGTTTGCAAACAAGCATCGAGAATAATGGGATGAAATTGATAATTATCTCGACTATTACAAGCTAATGGTAGGTGAATTTCTGCTAATGCTTGGTTTTCATAATGCCAAATTTGGGTAATAGCTTGGAAGGTTTCACCATAATCTATTCCTACTTGTTTCAGGATTTGATAAAAGTCAGTAATATCTGTAATTTGGGTAAATTGATTTTGCAATTCTCCAAGATTTATCTGCTGGTTTTGAGGAATATTATTGTGAAGTTTGATTTTACCGGTAGCATGAGTTATCCAATCATTTTCTACTCCCTCTCCTTGGGGTAGAGTGAGTTCTATACTGACAATTTCAAATTGATGATTATTCTTCAGAATAAATTGTATAACTTTTGAAATATCTGGAGTTAAAATACAAGTTTCTTGGAAGGAAACTGTTTCTATAGAAATCCTATCATCTTTAAATATTTCCTTTCCAGCAGCCAAAGCCATTTCTAAATATGCTGTTCCTGGTAAGATGATTTGGTTAAATACTTGATGATCTTGCAGATAATCAGGTTTATTGGTAGCAAGTTGTTGTTCAAAGTATATATCAGTAGATTTAGATAGGTTTATTTTTTGTCCTAATAAGGGATGAATTGTGTTATCTGTAGATGAATAATAGTTTCTACTGGTTGGTTTAATATCTGCCCAAAAATGCTGTCTTTGAAAAGGATAATTTGGTAAGTCTAAACGGTTACGTTGATAATTTTGCTCAAATCCATGCCAATCAAATTTTACTCCTTTTCCATAAAGTGCGGCTATACTTGATAGTATTACCTGCCAATCTTGTTGTTTTGGTTCTAGGCTTGTTAGCCACAAATATTTTTCTGCTTGGGATGTAATAGAATGTGCCATTTTTAGTAAAGTTGGCTTTGCCCCTATTTCCAAAAATATGCTACAATTTTGTTGAATTAGAGTTTCAACTCCAGCAAGGAACTGTACTGGTTGGCGAATGTGGTTACACCAATATTCAGGAGTAGCAATTTCTGAATTGATTAAGCTACCTATGACATTAGATATAATGGGATATTGCGGAGAATTAAAATTAATAGTATGGGCAATTTTCTCAAATTCTCCTAACATGGCTGCCATCATTGGTGAGTGGAAAGCATGGGAAACTGATAAAGGTGTCGTTTGGATATTTTTAGCTGTTAAAACAGCAATAATTTGATCAATAGCAGCAGGTTCACCGGAAATTACTGTATTATTAGGTGCGTTAATTGCCGCAATGGAAACTTGTTGATTATAAGGTAATAGAAGATTTTGTAATTGAGATGCGCTGGCTGCTACTGCTACCATTTTACCTGGTGGTAGTTCCTGCATTAAACGCCCACGAGTAGCAATTAGTTTTAAACCATCTTCTAAACTGAAAACTCCAGCAATACAAGCGGCTACATATTCACCAACGCTATGTCCCATCAGGAAATCCGGTTTAATTCCCCAGGATAACCACAGTTGAGAAAGTGCGTATTCTAGGATGAATAATGCGGGTTGAGTGTAGAGAGTTTGGGAAAGTAATTTGTGATTATTTTCGTTGTCTTCTTGAAATAATAATGAATGTAAGTCCAAGCCGGAGTTAGCTAATAATAATTTACAGCATTTATCTATTGTTTTTTGAAAAAATGCCTCAGTTTGATATAGCTGTAAACCCATGTTTTGATATTGTGAACCTTGTCCTGTAAAAAGGAAGGCAATTTTGGGGCGTGGTTGAGAATTTACTTTAGTTGTAAATATGTTTGTGGTTGCTTCATTTTTGATGAAACAATTTAATTTTTCTTTGGCTGTGGTGAGAGAATCGGCAATGATAGCTAAACGATATTCAAGTTGACTTCTTCCAATATTTGCATTATAACAAATATCTCCCCAATCATTATCATTGAAATGGTTGATATAGCTTTGGGCTAGTTGTTTTAATGCGGTTTCAGTTTTAGCTGATAAAGTTAAAATTTGTAGAGGACGTTCTATATTATTTTCTTTCTTTTGATTGGGAATTTCTGCATATTCTAAAATAACATGAGCGTTAGTCCCACTAAAACCAAAAGAACTTACCCCAGCTATTTTTTTTCCATGCCAAGGTGTGCAAGTGGTGGGAATATGAATGGGGAACTGTTCCCAGGAAATATGGGGGTTTGGCTTTTCAAAATGCAAATGAGGCGGAATTTCTCCATGTTTCAACGCCAGCACTACTTTCATTAACCCAGCTATTCCCGCAGCAGCTTCTAAGTGTCCGATGTTAGTTTTGAGTGAACCTACTAATAAAGGCGATTTTTGATGACTTTCGCCAAATACAGCCCCTAAAGCTCCAATTTCAATGGGATCTCCCAAGGCTGTACCTGTTCCGTGGGCTTCTATATAAGTAATATCACTTGGTTTTAGAGTTGCATTTTCTAAAGCTTGTCTAATAACAGTCTGTTGTGAGACACCATTGGGAACTGTTAAGCCGCTACTGCGTCCATCTTGGTTAACCGCACTACCCCGGATTACTGCTAATATAGGATTGTTACCCGTTAAGGCATCAGATAGTCTTTGTAAAATAATTACACCGCAGCCTTCAGCGCGTACAAAGCCGTCTGCTTTTGCATCAAAGGTTTTGCACCGTCCGTCCGCCGCTAACATCCCCGCTTGGGAAAAGTTAATGGTAAATTCTGGGGAGAGGATGCGATTTACACCACCGACTACAGCGAGTTGACATTCTCCTTGGCGGAGGCTTTGACAGGCGAGATGTACGGCGACTAGGGAGGAGGAACAGGCGGTGTCTACGGCTAGGGAGGGGCCTGTGAATCCTAAGATGTAGGAAATCCGACCGGCTGCGGTACTGTGGGAATTACCTGTGGCTAAATAAGCATCAATGTCTGTAACTGGGCGTTTTAATAAGTGAGTGGTGTAATCATTGCTACTCATGCCAATGAAAACTCCGGTTTTGCTATCTGTAAGTTGTTCGGGTAAGATACCGGCATTTTCTAAGGCTTCCCAAGTGACTTCTAATAATAGTCGTTGTTGGGGATCTAGGGAAATGGCTTCTTTTGGGGCGATACCAAAAAAGTCTGCATCAAATTCTTTGAGGTGTCCAATAAAACCGCCGTAACGGGTGGACATTTTGCCAGGGGTGGCGGGGTTGTGGTGGTAGAAGGTTTCTAGATTCCAGCGATCGCTCGGAACTTCCGTAATTGCATCGTGACCGTTTTGTAGTAATTGCCACAGTTTTTCGGGGGTGTCTGCATTGCCAGGGAAGCGACAGCCCATCCCAACTATGGCTATGGGTTCGGTTTGGGCTTTTAGTTTTTCCCGCAAGTCTTGGATTTGCTTGAGGGCGTTTTGCATTAGGGGGCGGTAGTCTTGTGTCATGGTTTTTTTATCACGCAGAGGCGCAGAGGCGCAGAGAGGAGGAGTTTTAAGAGTTGAGTGCTTGGGCTAGTAGTTGGGCGATTTCGGCTGTGGAGGGTTCTGGGGTTGGTTGTAGTTCGTTGTTGAGGTGGTGGGCTAATTTTTCAATGTTGGGATAGTCGAAGGCTATTGTTGAGGGAAGTGTGATTTTTAGGTCGGTTTGGAGGCGGTTTTTAAATTCAATGGCTGTGAGTGAGTCCATTCCTAAGTCGAAAAATCCGGTTTTTGGGTTGATTTGATGGGGTGGGAAACCTAAGACTTTGGCTATCTGTTCCCGGAGATAGGTTTCGAGTAGTTCGTAACCTCCTTGTTTATCTAGTTGAGATAGTTTTTCTAGTAAGTTTGTTTTGGGGGGTGGTGTTTGGCTGGTTTCTGGGTTGTTGGTTGGGTAAAATCTCTCGAAAAATGGTGAGTTAATGGGGAATTTTTGCCAATTAATGGGTACTACTCCAATTTGGGTGAAGTTTTGGGTCATGAGTTGTTGTAAAATTTGAATACCATCGGCAGGTGCGATCGCTAAAATCCCTCTTTCTTCCATTTGGCTTGTAGCTTGAATAGCTGAACCAATTTCTGACCAAATCCCCCAGTTAATACTCATTGCGGGTAAGCCTTTGCTGGTTCGATAATGGGCTAGGGTATCGAGAAATGTGTTTGCAGCAACGTGATTTGCTTGTCCCGGTGAACCAAATAAGGCGGTGGCTGAGGAGAATAAAACGAAGAAATCTAAAGGTAGGTGTTGGGTTAATGTATGGAGATTCCACGCCCCCATGACTTTGGCCGCCATGACTTTTTGAAAGCGTTCCCAGTTCATTTGTAATAATGCACCATCATCCAATACTCCCGCCCCGTGAATAATTCCGGCTAGGGGATATGCAGAGTTTTCGATTTCTGTCAAGATATTGCTTAATGCTGCTTTTTGTGATACATCTATTTGGGCGATCGCTATTCTCGCACCTGTAGTTTCTAATTTCTGAATCCTTGACACTGCATCATCTGTAGGTGCATTTCGTCCCAATAGCAGCAGATGACAAGCCCCCATTTTCACCAGCCATTCCGCTACGAGTAAACCTAAACCACCCAAACCGCCTGTAATTAAATAAGTACAATTTTCTTTGAGAGGATATAAAGATGAAGCAGAAGTAATAATTTCAACCTCCTGCCTACTACCTTCTAACTCTTTCCTCCTGCCTCCTGCCTCCTGCCTCCTGCCTTCTATTACCACTTTCCCAATATGCTTACCTTGCTGCATATACCGGAAAGCATCTACTATTTGAGTCATGGGGAATACTTTTGCAGCTAGAGGTTTTAAGCGATGTTGCTCAAATTCCTCTACTAACTGCTGTAACATATTCTGTATCAGTTCGGGTTGTTGGTGGCAAAATTCAAATAAATCTACTAAAAAGTAATCTGCAACTGGTTTAACTTGTTTTACCTGTTCCTCTGTCCAAACATCAATTTTGCCAATTTCTACAAATCTTCCTTGGGGTTTGAGAACAGCTAAACTCGCAGCGATAAAATCACCACGGAGAGAATTGAGGACGATATCCACACCTTCTCCTTGAGTTTGGGCGAGAATTTCTTCAGTAAAATCTAAAGTGCGAGAGTTAAAAATATTGGTTACGCCTAAGTTTTGCAGCGTTTCCCACTTCTGGGGACTGGCGGTAGCAAATATTTCTGCACCTGCTTGTTGGGCGATTTGAACCGCTGCTTGTCCGACTCCACCCGCAGCAACATGAATGAGAACTTTGTCACGAGGGCGAATTTTGGCTAGTTGGTGTAGGGTGTAAAAGGCGGTGAGAAAGGCGGCTGGTATGGTTGCAGCATCTATGATATTTAAGTGTTGGGGTAGGGGGATTGTTATGTCTGCCTTGACGGTGACATACTGGCTAAAGCTACCACTGGCTAAAGCCATAACTCTTTGTCCAATTTGCAGATGTTCTACGTCTCTACCAATGGCTACTATTTCGCCCACGCACTCACAGCCTAACATTCCTGGTTCGCCTGGGTACAAGTCTAAGGCGTTTAAGATGTCGCGGAAGTTTAAGCCTGTGGCTTGAATGCGGATTTCTATTTCTCCTTTTTTTGGGGAAAGACGGTTAACTGTTTGGAAGGATAGGTTTTCTAATGTTCCTCTTTGTTGGATGCTTAGGCGATGATTTTTTTCACGCAGAGACGCAGAGGCGCAGAGAGGAGTGGGAGAGAGTCTTGCGGTGTATCGGGTTTTGGTGCGCCAGGCGATTTGTGTTTCTGGGGAGTTTGTTAGGAGTTCTTTGAGGAGAATATCTAGTTGTTGTGTGGGGGTTTGGGTTGGGTCTAGGTCTAAACAGCGACAGTTGATTTCTGGATGTTCTAGTTGTATTACTTTACTAATTCCCCACAATGTTGTGGCTGCAAGTCCTTTGATAGAAGCATCTTTACCTGTGTTTACTGCACCCTGAGTCACTAGCCACCATTGGGAAAGGTTCACGTTATTTTGTAGCAAATATAACAGGCTTTCGCAGAGAATCTGTTGTTGTTTTATCAATTCTTCGGTGGTTAATTCTTCCGGTGGGGGTACGTCTAAACCCCAAAGGTTGATAAGATGTGATGCTGCTGTGGGAAGGTTGGAAAGTTCTGAGTCCGCAAAAATTAGATCACAGGTTATACCTTGGTTTTGCAGATGAGTGGCAAGTTTTTCTCCTACGCCTTGTTTATCTGCTAAAATTAACCAATTATCTGGTATAACCGGGGTCTGAGCGACAATTAACGCTTGATTTCCTGTGGTTTCATTTAACTGAGTTGGAGATTCAAAACCCTCTTGTGTTAATAATTTCTGCCACTGTTTGCTGGAAATCAAGGGATGATGGGGACGTAAAGTATAATCTTGGAAACGCCACCAGCCTTCAGTTAGTCCAAATATTAAGTCTAGCCACCATACAGGCTGCACTCCTTCTAATAAGATTAGTAAACCACCTCTTGACAAAAGTTGCTTAATGTGAATTACTGTTTGCTGTAAATCTTGGGTGGCGTGGAGAACGTTAGCAGCAATGACGATATCAAAGCTATTTTCTGTGAAACCTTGAGTTGCGGGGGGTTTTTCGACATCAAATAATTGATATCGCACACAGGAATAATCAGCAAATTGTTGTTGTGCTTTGCTGAGAAATAGTGATGAAATGTCGGTGAAGAAATATTCAATGTTTCTCTGTGCGAGTTCTGGTAAGAGATATGCGGTTGTTCCCCCAGTTCCCGCACCTATTTCCAAAATTCGCAGGGGTTGTTCTGGTGGAATGTCGGCTATGGCTGTGGTAATTGCTTGTTTTACCAAAGTATTCATCATTTTGGCTATGGGTGAATTTTGGTAAAGGTGCGTTAAGTCGCTGAAGTCTCCATTGGGAAACAATAATTGTAATGGGTCGGTTTTTCCTTGCAAAACTTCTGTTAAATTACTGGTACAGCGTTCAAGTAAGTTTAATTCTGATGTGGTGTTGGGATATGTTTGACGCAATTGGGTAAAGCTGGGGGGTGTTTCTCTGTTTTCTTGGGTTTGGAGAATTTGCAGTAAATGTTGATATAGTTTTTTATGCTGGGTTACTATACCAAATTTTTCCATTGTTTCTTTTATAGACAATTTTTCATCAGTTGGTAATGGTATTTGCAGTGTTTGAAATGTCTCTAAGATGCAAGCAACACTCAGCTTTTCTAGTTGGGATGATAGGGATATGTAATTATCTAATACCATTTCTTGATGAGGCCGCGCCGAATTTCCTAACCTTGTCTTTTCTTTCTCTGTGTCCTCTGTGTCTCTGTGGTTCGTTTCTCTTGAAATTGAGCGCATCTTTATACAGAATTGGTATAAGTCTGACTGATTTAATATTGATGAGTTTGTAGTAGGAATTAGTAAGCGATTATTTATAAGAGGTTTTTCTTGCCATTCAATACTATATAACCAATCATTCCAGTTATTTAATTGTTTGACTGGTTGAATTTTCAAGCCATTGATAGTGCCGATTAGTTTATTATCAGCATTGAATATTTGAATATCAGCGATATATTTTTCTCGCAATTTAACATAACTCCAAAGGTGAGTTTGATATTTTTCTCCATACCATTGGAATTGTTCTATGGCTACGGGTAGGTAAGCTGTTGGTGGTTGGGAGTCGAGGAAAATTGCTCCCATTACTTGTAAGCAAGCGTCTAGTATTATGGGGTGAATTTGATAAGGTGTTGTGTCAATTTCTGGTGATAGTTTGATTTCGCCTAATGCTTGGTTTTCTCCTCGCCAAAGTTGTTGAATTGCTTGGAAGGATTTTCCGTATTGTATTCCTACTTTTTCGCAGGTTTGGTAGTAGGTGGTGGGGTCGATTTTTTGGGTGCAGGTTGTTGGGATTTGGGGGGAATCTGGAGGGGGTGGGGATGTTTGGATGGTTCCGGTGACGTGGGTTGTCTCACGCAGAGGCGCAGAGGCGCAGAGAGAGAGGATTTCAAATTGGTAGGTTTGTTTTTCTAATGGGGTAAGGATTAGTTGGAGGGTGGTTTCGTTGGTGGTGGTTAAGGGTTGGATGATTTGGATGTTTTGCAGGTTGTAGGAGTCAGATTTAAATATTTGTGTTGCGGCTGCGATTGCTATTTCTATATAGCCTGCGGCTGGCATTATGATTTTATCAAAAACTTGATGTTGCTGTAAGAAGTCTGGGTTATTTCGAGAGATTTGACTTTGGAAATATATTTTCTCGGATTTTGCTAGTTGTAATTTTTGTCCCAATAAAGGATGTAGGTTAGAAGTTGGGGAGTGTGGGGTAAATTCAAGTTTATCTACCCAAAATTTCTGGCGTTGAAATGAATATGTTGGTAAAATTACTCGTTGATGTGGTTGGTTGTCGTTGAAGTTTTCCCAGTTGATATCCAGACCTTGCATATATAATGATGCGAGGCTAGATAAGATTGTTTGTATATCACTTTGTCCAGGACGTAAACTGGGCAACCAGGAATAATTTTCTGTTTCGTTTACACAGGTTTTAGCTATATTTAATAAGGTGGGTTTGACTCCAATTTCTAAAAAGATTTCGCAATTCTCTTTGGTTAATGTTTCTATACCCACCGCAAATTGTACGGGTTGTAAAATGTGATTACACCAATAATCAGCGTTTGCAATTTCTGTATCAATAACTTTACCTGTGATGTTAGAAATTATCGGCGTTTTTGGTGGATAAAAATTAATACTTTCAGCTACTTCTCTAAATTCCTCTACCATTGTCTCCATTAAGGGAGAATGGAAAGCATGGAAAACTGATAAGGGAGTAGTTTTGATTCCTTGATTTTGCAGATTTTCTGCAAGTTGTTCAATTGCTGTCTGTTCACCGGAAATTACTATATTATCTGGGGAATTGATAGCCGCAATGGCAATTTTTTGAGAATATTGTTGGAGATATGTTTTAATTTCTGTAATTGATGTAGCAACAGCTAACATTTTGCCATTTTCAGGCAATTGTTGCATCAAACGGGCGCGGTTAGGAATTAATTTGAGTGCGTCTGCTAAACTGAAAACACCTGCAATACAAGCTGCTACATATTCCCCTAAACTATGTCCTATGAGAAAGTCCGGTGTAATTCCCCAATGTAGCCACAGTTGAGTTAATGCGTATTCTAAAACAAATAATGCCGGTTGGGTGTAGATGGTTTGGTTTAAAGAAGTATTCGCTTCTTCTGCAAATAAAATCGCACGCAAATCTAAACCCAAGTAGGGATATAATAATTCACAACATTTATCAACTTGTTGGTGAAAGTAGGGTTGGTTTTCGTAGAGTTCCCTACCCATGTTAAGATACTGGCTACCTTGTCCGGTGAAGAGAAAGGCAATTTTGGGCTGATTTTGGATAACTACTGGACTGGAAAATATTTCTGGGGTTGATTTTGAATAATTCAATAATTGCTGATAAGCTGTATAATCAGAATTGATAGCTATCGCTAAACGATGAACGAAGTGCGATCGCCCAATATGAGAAGTAAAACAAATATCAGCAATGTTACTCTCTGGTTCAGATCCAAAGTATTTAATATATTCTTCTACCAGTCCCCGCAATGCTTGGGGGGTTTTAGCAGATATGGTTAGTAAGTTATATTTCTCTGATTTCTGGTAATTTTGAACAGGGGTAAAATCTTCTAATATTAAATGTACATTCGTCCCACTCATCCCGAAGGAACTAATACCCGCAATTCGTTTACCATTTTCACCATACCACGGAGTTAACTGAGTGGGGACTTGAACAGATAATTTTTCCCAAGGTATGTAGGGGTTTGGTTTTTGAAAGTGGAGATGGGCAGGAATTTGTTGATGTTGAAGTGCTAAAATTACTTTGATTAAGCCCGCAACACCGGCTGCACTTTCTAAATGTCCGATGTTGGTTTTCACCGAACCAATGGATAAGGGTTGATTTTTATTTCTACCTTCACCTAATACCTTTGTTAAAGCTAAAACTTCGATGGGGTCGCCGAGAACTGTTCCTGTACCGTGGAGTTCGCTATACTGGACTTGTTGTGGTTCTATTTGGGCATTTTGCAAAGCTTGACGAATGACGGCTTCTTGTGCTGTGCCGTTGGGGGCTGTTAAACCGTTGCTGCTACCGTCGTGATTGACTGCCGAACCGCGAATCACTGCTAAGATAGGGTCATGATTAGCGATCGCATCCCGCAATTTTTTCAATACCACTATACCACATCCTTCTCCCCTTCCGTAACCATCCGCCGCCGCATCTAAGGTTTTGCAACGTCCATCAACTGCTAAAGCTTGCAATTTACAAAGGCCTATCATCGGTTCTGGGGCTAAAATTAAATTCACCCCTCCCGCTAAAGCCATGTCAGACTCACAACTCCGCAAACTTTGACAAGCTAAATGTACCCCCAGCAAGGAGGAGGAACAGGTTGTATCTAGCTGCATCACCGTACCTTGTAATCCTAACACATAGGCAATGCGTCCGGCGGCAATGCTGCGAGTGTTACCCAAACTGCTGAAAGCATCAATGCGGGTGGGAGGGGAAACGCTATATTTGGCGTAGTCATCAAAACACAGTCCAATATATACTGATGTCTTGCTACCTTTGAGTTTTTGGGTTGATTGTCCGGCTCGTTCTAAGGCTTCGTAACTAACTTCTAATAATAGCCTTTGTTGGGGATCAATTGCTGCGGCTTCGCGGGGAGAAATCCCAAAAAATTGAGGATCAAATTCGTCTACTTTGTCGATAAAATGACCGTAGCGGGTGTACATTTTCCCTGGTATATCGAGATTTTGATCATAGTAATTTAACACATCCCAACGTTGGGAAGGAATTTCTGCAACTGCATTCACACCATTCTGTAATAATTGCCAAAATGCTTCCGGGTTGTTCGCACTACCAGGAAAACGACAAGCCATGCCAATAATAGCTATAGGTTCAGTTTGTTGTGCTTCTAAAGCGGTTATTTCGGCTCGCAGTTGTCGCATTTCTAAAAGCGCGTCTTTGAGTAATGTTTGGTAGTTGGGTGAGTTGATCATAAACAATGATTAAGGTTATTTTTTCACGCAGAGACGCAGAGGCGCGGAGAGAAATCAAGAGTGTGGTTTTCGGTGACGTGCGATCGCTATTTCTTGGCTTAATAGTTGTGCTATATCTGTAGTAGATAAATTATCTAAGTTGCTATTTTGAGAAGGTGCAGGATTTTCTATGGAAAGTTCTCCCAGGTAGTTAGCTAAAGCGGTAATGGTGGGAAAATTCCAAGCGATAGTGACATCTAAGGGTTGGGAAATATTTAACCATTCTTGTAAATCTTGGGTTAGTTCTATTGCTGTGACGGAATCCAAACCGTATTCAGCAAAGGCTTTATTTACATCTATAGTGTAAATTGGTTGTTGCAGTTTTTGAGAAATCCAAGTTTTCAACCAGGTTTGAATTTCTGAGGATGTATTAACTGCTGGTAAATCTATTCTTGGTGGTGTAAATTGCTGACAATTCTCCTCTCTGCGCCTCTGCGCCTCTGCGTGAGCCAATTCCCACCTAAACACCACATCCAACCCCCCACCAACAAACCCCTCCCGACAAACGTAACGCTGTACCTTCCCACTAGAAGTCTTAGGAATACTACTAGGCTTCAACAGACATATCCCATACACCTGCAAACCAAACTCCAGGGAAATAGCCCCCCGAATCGCCCTAATTATACCATCTTGATCGAGCTTACGCCAACTACTACGCTCAACTTCCTGAACAACTACCAACCGTTCCTCCCCGTCCACTTCCACAGTAAACGCCGCACCCCAGAACGCACTTAAAGCCGGATGACTTTTAGCTACAGTTGCTTCAATATCGTGAGGATAGTAGTTTTGCCCCCGAATGATGATTACATCTTTAATTCTGCCCGTGACAAACAACTCACCTGAGCGTAAATACCCCAAGTCGCCCGTGCGTAAAAAACTACCACCTCCCAATGCTAAAGTAGCTTGAAAAGTTGCTTCTGTTTCCTCGGTACGTTGCCAATAACCCTGGGCGACACTTGCACCTTTTATCCAAATTTCCCCTTCTTCCCCTGCTGTACAAGGTTTTCGAGATTCGGGATCAACTATAATTACAGTTTGGTCGTCACTGGGAGAACCACAACTGACCAAAGTTTTAGTAGTTTTATTTAATACTGTATCTTCCTTAGTTTTACCAGTAACGAATAAAGTTGCCTCAGCTAAACCGTAGCAAGGATAAAACGCTTCTTTATTAAATCCATAGGGAGAAAAAACCGTAGCAAATCTTTCCAGTGTATCCCGACGAATTGGTTCTGCACCTGTAAACGCTAACTCCCAACTATTCAAATCCAAATCTTGACACTCCTCTAAACGAATATTGCGGACACACATTTCATAGGCGAAATTGGGTGCGCCGCTAGTGGTAGCATGAGTTTGAGAAATTGCTTGCAACCAACGTAGGGGTTTTTGTAGAAAAGCGACGGGAGACATCAAGGTGACAGGGAAACCACCATACAAAGGCTGCAAAATTCCCCCTATCAAACCCATGTCATGATAAGGTGGCAACCAACTGACAACGTGAGTATGAGCAGAATGTCCAAAACGTTGATAAATTTGCCCTAAATTATGCAGCAAATTACCATGACTCAGCATCACGCCTTTGGGTGTGCCGGTCGAACCAGAAGTATATTGTAGTAAAGCCAGACTATCGGCTGTGAGTCGAGGATTTTGCCAAGCTTCACCGAAAGATAAGATTATGGCATCTGTAGCGACTTTAGGCAGAGCTTCAATTGTAGTATTTTTAGCTACCTCCGCCAAAGATTGTTCTAAGAATACTGTGGTTAAAATTCCCTTGGGCTGGGCATTTTTAGCAATTGCCAACAGTCTCGTCATGTTCTGATTACGACGTGGCGGATAAACGGGAACTGCAACGACACCAGCATAAAAGCAACCCATGATCGCTGCAATCAATTCTAAACCTGGCGGATACATTAATAGTATACGCTCTCCTTGCCAGTGCATTGCTTGTAAATGTATTGATATTGCGCGTGCTTTCTGGTCTAAATCTCCATAAGTAAGATTCTCTTGTTTGCTATCTTGTAAAAAATAAAACCCTAGAGAGTCACCGCGTTCTTGCGTCCATGCCCGTAAAATATCCACAAGTGTTAGAGGATGGACTAATTTTATTGATAATAGTTCTCGTTGTTGTTTAATCATTCTGCACTAATTCCCCTTGAGGAATGGAATTAACTAAAAGTGTTTGTACAAAATTTGCACTTTTGAACTGCACTTGATGAGGTTATATATATTGAAGTATGAACTGGTTTTAGCGCAAATTCGCAATAGAGGGAAGACGCTAAGATCAAGAGTTTTGACCTACTCTATACTTAAAATAGATCAATCGTCTGATTGTACAGATAGAGTCTTAGCACTGCTAAACCCTTACAAAATAGGGTTTTCGTAATCTTGTAAAAGTTCAAATCTCCGTTATCACCAGTATAAAAGATAGCTAATTACACAAGTTATGACTAAGTAGAGATTATTTCACTTTCAGTTAGTGTAACTGATTTTCGACGATTTTACTAGCAGTCCACAAATCCTTTTTATGGAAATGATCTGCTTACAGCAAATAAAAACATAATTTTTTACAAAAAAACTACTCTAATCTAAGTTATAGTATTTTCAATAAACTTTCTCAATAATTTTATAGCAATGAGCAACCTTAATTGAACCTCATGCTTTCATACTTAATTTTAGGATGTATATCTTTTATCTCCTAAAGTCCACCACCAGTTAAATTAGGAAAATCTATATCTATGGCATGGAATTCTTGGCAACCCTATATTAGTGTTGCTAGTATCATCACTGTTTTAGTATCCCAACCGGTTTGGGCTACTCCTGTTCCTGTAACAGCAATAGAACTCTATGATACAGATCAAGGTTTAGAAGTGGTTTTAAAAACCCCACCGGGAATATCTCTCAACACTGAAACCACCACTGAAGAGAATACTCTAATTATCATTATTACCAATGCTCAACTTCAATTGGTGCAAGGAAAATCGCCTATAATTGCCAATGATCCCATCCCTGGTATTGCTGAAATTTTTATCGAACAGTCTGACCCGAATACGATTCAAATTGAGATCACTGGTGTCAGTACAGTTCCTAAAGCTGATCTCCGTCAAGATGGACAAGAATTTATTGTTAGTATTCCTTTAACTACTATTAGTCAAACTCCACCTCCCACAACTTCAGAAAACCCAACTCCAGAAACTCCAACTCCAGAAGAAGATGAACCCATCGAAATCACTGTTGTCGGGGATCAATTTCGACCAACCTATCAAATTCCTAATTCCTCAGTTGGTACTCGCACCGATACTCCACTAATTGACGTACCCCAAGCCATTCAAGTCATACCCCAAGAAGTGATCAAAGATCAAGGTGTACGAAGTCTTGGAGAAGTCCTAAAAAACACTAGCAGCGCATCCTCTGGACGTACCTCTTCTCAAGCGCCAGCGTTAACTCCTGTAATTCGTGGGTTTGAATCTCGTAACCTGTTGCGTAACGGTTTGCGGGATGATAGCTTACGCTATAGTAGTGAAATTGGTAACGTTGAAAGAGTCGAAGTTCTTAAAGGACCAGCTTCCGTACTGTTTGGACAAGGTGATTTGGGTGGAGTAGTGAACTTAGTAACCAAACAACCTTTAGATACACCATATTATGCCTTAGAATATAAAGTAGGTGAATTTGGGTTACATCGTTCTACACTTGACTTTTCTGGACCCTTAGATCAAGATGGTATTGCTTATCGTTTAAACGCTGCTTATCAAACTGCTGAAAGCTTCAAAAAATTTGAGAATAGTGAATCTTTCTTTATCGCTCCCGTGGTCAGATTAATTAGTAACAAAGATACAACCTTAATAGCTAGTTTAGAATATCTAAAATACCGCAGCTTTGAGACAGCACCGGATTTACCAGCTTCTGGAACAGTTATTTCTAACCCTAATGGTAGAGTTTCACGGGATGCTAACTTAGGTGAACCATCGTTATCTAAAAGTGAGTCCTTAGTCACTCGTTTAGGCTATCAATTAGACCATCGGTTGAATGATATTTGGAAAATAAAAAGCGAACTTTCTACAGCTTTTTTAGATATTCCTGAAAATACTGGAGTAACGCCTATTTCTAACACTGCTACATCAGATGGATTAAATGCAGATGGTCGTACAATTCGACGCTTTTTAATAGAAAATCCTTCTAGTACAACCAGTTTAACCTTTAATAATAGCCTTTTAGGTAAATTCAGGACGGGTAACATTGAACATAGTTTATTGTTTGGTGTGGAAGTTGCTACAGAGCAAACGAAAGATAGATTGGATTTTAGACAACTCAGTGCTATTGATATTTTCAATCCCGTCTATCGTCCTGAGAGTGTTTCATCATTTGCGATTCCTTTTGGTAATACTAATACACAGAAAAATTCTATTGGGATTTATGCTCAAGACCAAATTTCCCTATCGAAGAATATTATTTTAGTATTGGGTGGACGTTTGGATTTTGCTAACCAAAACTATGAAGATTTGTTATCGTCAGCAGAAAGTTATGAACGTAGCGATACAGTGTTTAGTCCTCGTGTCGGTCTTGTTTACAAACCTAGTGAAAACCTTTCTTTATATGGTAGTTACAGTAAATCATTTACGCCCGTTGTTGGGAGAACCAGGGTATTAGATGTAGACACAGGAATAACGACAGTTGGTGAACCCTTTGAACCAGAAAAAGGAACTCAATATGAAATAGGATTGAAGGCAAATTTATTAGGCGATCGCCTCTCCACCACTTTAGCATTTTATAATCTAGAACGAACCAACGTTGCAGCCCAAGGATTAAGCGAACCCCTATCGCAGATTCAAATCGGCAAACAACGCAGCCAAGGTATAGAACTAGACGTAGCTGGTGAAATACTCCCTGGTTGGAACTTGACAGCCAGTTACGCCTATACAGACACAGAAATTACCGAAGATAGCCGCGCCGAATTTGATGGTAAGCAATTACAAAACGTTCCCAAAAACGCCTTTGGTTTGTGGAGTACCTACGAACTGCAATCTGGAAACCTCAAAGGTTTAGGGATGGGTTTAGGTGTCTTCACCCAAGGAGAACGGCAAGGAGACTTACGCAACACCTTCACCTTACCTAGTTACTGGCGCACAGATGCGTCCATCTTCTACCGTCGTGATAAATTCCGTGCCGCCATCAACATTCAAAACCTATTAGACGAAAATTACTACGAAGGTGCGCGGGACATTGTGCGGATAGTTCCAGGTGCGCCCTTCACCTTAACAGGTAGCATCTCCGTTGAATTTTAAACCTCTCTGCGTTCTCTGCGCCTCTGCGTGAAACAAAATCCCCCTAAACACATTGCCATAATGCGAACCTTTTTAATCATCTGGATAGGACAGATAGTATCTACCATCGGCAGCTTTATGACAGTTTTTGCCCTAACAATTTGGGTATGGGACAAAACTGGTTCAGCGACAGCTTTGGCCTTAGTGGGTTTCTTTGCCCAACTGCCAAAAATACTGATTACCACCTTTGCCGGTATTGCAGTAGATAGGTTTAATCGTCGCTTCCTGATGATTTTGGCAGAAGTTGTGGCCATGTTGTGTACTCTAGCGATCGCCCTCCTATATCTTAACCAACAACTACAGGTGTGGCATTTATACATAATTGTCATGCTGTACGGTGGCTTTGGACAATTACAAGTTCTCGCCTATTCCGCCTCCATTTCCTTATTAGTTCCCAAAGAACAATACACCCGTGCAGAAAGTTTAGGTTCTGCGGTTAACTACAGTGCAGCGATATTTTCTCCCGCCCTAGCCGGGTTTATCTATCCACGTTTAGGGATGCAAAGTATCTTCTGGATTGACTTAACAACCTTTGCGGCGGCCTTTATCACCTTACTAATCGTCAAAATTCCCCAGCCAGCGATCGCTCAAATTCACAATGATAATACTGAGAACCTGTGGAAAAAACTCACCTTTGGATTTCGTTATATTTGGGCAAATCCATCATTAACCGCGATGGCGATCGCCTTCACATTATTTGCCATCCCCAACGATATCAGTAAAGTCCTTTATAGCCCCATGATTCTAGCCCGAACAGGCGGCAACTCAGAAATTCTCGGCACTGTCACCACGGCTGCGGGTATTGGGGGTGTCATCGGGGCATTAACCCTGGGTATTTGGGGAGGTTTCCATCGCCGCATTAACGGAATGTTACTCGGTTTCATCGGCCACGGTATTTTCCGAAGCCTGATCGGACTAGGGCAAACAGTACCAGTGTGGATGGTAGCCCACTTTCTCTCATCTACACTCATTCCCCTGTTCTACAGTTCCAGCAACGCTATATGGTATGCCAAAATTCCCCCAGGCTTACAAGGACGAGTCCTAGCCGCAGATCAACTCATAGGCGTAACCGTAGCCGCCATTACCCCCTTAATTGCCGGTTTCCTTGCAGATCGAGTATTTGAACCTGCCATGCGTCCTACGGGCAGTTTAGCCCCGATTTTCGGACATATCTTTGGGACTGGGGCTGGTGCAGGCATGACCTTACTATTTGTCAGCATGACCCTCTGCACAGTCTTAGTAGGAATCTTTGGTTACACCTGGCGTACTTTGCGACAAGTAGAAGATCTAATTCCAGATACCAAAATTCCAGAAAGTTCCCAACTTTAAATATTCAACCTTCAAATTAACTCATTCGTCACAAACTAATTAATTATGACCACAATCAAATTTACCACCAATACTACAACCCTAATAGAGACTGAAGGTACTACACTTACGTTCAGATTTGAGTTAAGTGAAGCGCCACCAGCAGCAGGGATTAGAGTTTATCTAAAAGGCAATATTGCACAATCTTTAACTCAACTAGATTTATTTGCAATCAGTTTCTCTGGTGGAGATGTTCCACAAGGAGATTTTGATTTTACAGGCTTCTACTTTAACATTAGATCCCAAGTTGCGACTGTCAGTGTACCTATTTTTGCAGATGGGAATCCAGAAGGTGAACAAAGCGTAATTTACACTCTACAACCTGATGCAGCGTATACAGTTGATCCGAGTTTCAGTGCGGTAACAGTTAATTTCTACGACAATGCTAGTCAAGTTCCACCAGTCAATGATCC
>NZ_JAYGHC010000028.1:65964-74410 GCF_034932285.1 Cronbergia sp. UHCC 0137 | reverse complement strand
GGGGTGGGATGGTGTTAAAAATGCAATAATAGTAATGTAAGTGATACACAAAACCCGACATGATATAAAATATAAAAAACCATGATGGGAGGTAAAAATGTTATCTATCAACCTAGATCAAGAAACAGAAAGCTACCTAGCAGAAATCATCGCTCAAGAAAATACTACATCTGAAGAATTGCTGAAAAAACTAATTTATCAACATTGGCAAACTTGCAAATCTCCCCAAACCCTAGCACAACGGAGAGGTGGTCATCCTCAACATCTCCTACAAGACGCTCCTACTGACTTATCACTACGAGAAAATCGTAAAAAAGTTGTTGCTGAATATATTGAAAATCGTCATCAAAAACATAATTAATGAAAGATTATTCCCCTATTATCCTCACTGATAGTAGTATTTTAGTAGCTTATTACAGTGCCAGAGATAATTACCATAAATCCGTTACTAATTTCTTTGAACAATGTACCAGTGAATTGATTACCACAATGGGTTGCATCACAGAAGTAATGTATCTTCTAAGTAGGGATTATCGTACCCAAAATGAATTTCTAAACGACTTATCCCAACAACTTTATCAATGTGTTTCTCTATTACCGCAAGACTTTGCTCGAATTAGAGAACTCAATGAACAATATGCTGACTTACCCGGTGATTTTGCTGATTTATCCCTAATTGCTATCTCTGAAAGATTAAATATTTCTGCAATTATTACATTAGATAGTGATTTTGATATTTACCGCCGTTATCGAAAACAACCGTTTGAAAGAATTTATTTAGATTGAGGACTCTAAGATCCCTTGTGGGTTGGTTTGAGTGGAAAGGTGTTGAAAAGGCGATCGCTAAAAAGTGACACAAAAACCAACATGATATAAAATATAAAAAACTTACCTTTGCGTCTTTGCGCCTTTGCGTGAGACTAAAATTCTTTCCCCTCAGAGCTTGCCAATCTGTAAATAATTGATACACTAATGGTTCATAGACTCAATTAAAAGTTGACCAACGCCCATAATGGTGCATATCAAGCGCGTTGAACTCACCAATTTTAAATCCTTCGGCGGTACTACTTCTGTCCCTTTACTGCCGGGGTGTACTGTCATATCTGGACCCAATGGTTCTGGTAAGTCGAATATTTTGGATGCGTTGTTGTTTTGTCTGGGACTCTCTAGTTCTAAGGGTATGCGGGCTGAACGTTTGCCGGATTTGGTGAATAATGCTCAAAAACCTAAAGGTAAGGCTTCTATTGAGGCTAGTGTGACGGTGACGTTTGATTTGTCGGATGATGTCTCACGCAGAGGCGCAGAGGCGCAGAGGGAGGAGGAAGAGGAGGAAAATCCAAAATCAGGGGAGTGGAGTGTTACTCGTCGGTTGCGGGTTGGTCATCAAGGGAGTTATACGTCGAATTATTATATTAATGGTGTGGGTTGTACTCTGACGGAGTTGCATGGACAGTTGCAGGAGTTACGGGTTTATCCTGAAGGGTATAATGTGGTGTTGCAGGGTGATGTTACTAGCATTATCTCGATGAATGCCCGGGAACGTCGGGAAATTATTGATGAGTTGGCTGGGGTGGCTACTTATGATCGCAAAATTATTCAAGCTAAGTCAACTTTGGATGAGGTGAAGGAAAAGGAAGATAGTTGTCGGATTATTGAGACTGAATTAACTGTACAACGCGATCGCCTTTCTCAAGACAAAGCTAAGGCAGAAAAATATCGGCAGTTAAAAACGGAGTTTCAACATAAGCAGTCTTGGGAAGCGGTGCTTTCTTGGCGTTCTTTTCAAGCCCAGCAGGAAAGGTTGGTGACGGAAATCCAAAATAGCGATCGCTCTTCTACGGATTTTAACACGGAACTCATTACGGTTAATTCCAATATTGATCAAAAAAATCTGGAACTGGAACAATTAAATCTTCGTGTTAAGGCTTTGGGGGAGGAGGAACTTTTATCGCTTCAATCTACTCTCGCTACTCAAGATGCTGAACGTAAACAACTCCAACGTCAACAAGGGGAGTTAGCGACGACTTTACAAACAACTATCCAAAATTTATCTCAAACTCAACAAGAAATTCAACAATATCAATTGGCTTTAGAAGAGGCTAAGAAACAACAAAATGTAGAGACGTTCCATGGAACGTCTCTACAATCGGAACGTGAAACCGCGCAACAAAATCTAGAATCTTCCCGTCAAGCTGCTGCGGAAATTGCTTCTGCTTCGGAAGCTTGGGTACAGCAACAAACGGCTTTAAATCGGCAAATTGAAACTTTGTTGCAAACTCTCGAACCCCAACGCACTGAACAAGCCCAACTCACAGAACGGAATAGTCAACTACAGCAATTAATTCAAGAACAATCTCAGTTAATTGCTACTTTAGAACCTGAATTGGCTCAAAAGCAAGCCGAATGTCTGCAATTAGAAACGGCGTTTAATGCTGCTGCTGCACCAATTCAAAATTTAGCTGAAAATCTAGCTGCGACGGAACAAGAACTGCAAATCCAACAAGATACTCAAAAGCGTCTTTTGCAAGAACAACGAGAAAAGCAACGTCAGTTAGATAAATTGGAAGCACAGACGCAAGCACAGCAAGAGGTACAAGGAACACAGGCGAGTAAAGTAATTTTACAGTCAGGAATGCCCGGTTTGTGTGGTTTGGTGGTACAATTGGGTAAGGTTGATCCCCGTTATCATTTGGCGTTGGAAATGGCTGGGGGTGGACGTTTGGGACATATTGTGGTAGAAGATGACAGTATCGCCTCCGCCGGAATTGAATTGTTAAAACAAAAACGGGCTGGGAGAGCAACTTTTTTACCGTTGAATAAGATTAACGCACCTAAATATGTGCAAGATGCAACTCTGCGTTTCGCTAGTGGATTTGTAGATTATGCGGTAAATTTGGTAGAGTGCGATCGCCGTTATAAAGATGTATTTAGTTATGTTTTTGGTAGTACGGTAATTTTTAGCAATCTGGAACAGGCACGGAAAAATATCGGACTCTATCGGATTGTAACTCTGCAAGGGGAATTGTTGGAAACTAGCGGGGCGATGACTGGGGGAAGCAGTAGCCAACGTTCATCTCTGCGGTTTGGGACAGGGGAAGCGGCAGAATCGGCAGAAATGAGCGATTTACGAACTCGTTTGCTTGATATTGAACGAATTTTAGAACGTTGCAATGAGGCAATTTCTAGTTTATCAATTCGGAGTAAAAGTTTAGCCCAAGAACTCACCGAAGCACGTCAAGCCAGGAGAGAACAGCAGTTACAGTTGGAACAGTTGCAGAAGGATATTAAAAGTTTAACAGCACAATTGCAAGGAGGGCGATCGCAACTGGCACAAAATACCGAAAAATTCACCACTTCCCAAACTCGGTTGGAAATTTTAGATCGGGAATTACCAGGACAGGAAACAGAACTGCAAGAATTAAGACATACTTTAAATGAATTGGAATCCTCTCAAACCCCTAGTGAATGGCAACAAATTCAAGCAGTAATTAAAACCCAAGAGCAAGAATTACAACAAAAAGATACAGCATTAAGGGAAGCGGAACAAAGATTAAAAAATCTCGAAAATCAACAACAGCGATTACAGGAAAAAATCCAAGTTGCAGAAACGCGAGTTACAGAATATCAACAACAGGAAATCACAGTTAACAGTCAACAAACAACAGTCAACAGTCAACTAGGAGAGATAAATAACCAAATTACCGAAATTCAAACAGCTTTAAGGCAAATAGAGCAAAATTTAGGGGAAGAAAAACGAAAACGGGATGCCACAGAACAAGAAGTGCGATCGCTCCTTTTGCGTCAACAACAGTTACAATGGGAATTGCAGAAACTCCAAGAAACCCAAGCCAAACGGCGAGAAGATTTAACAGTTTTACAAACCAAACTGCGGGAATTAAGTGCAGAATTACCCAACCCCCTTCCAGAAGTTCCCAACCAAGTAGATTTAGAACAATTGCAGAAGGAATTGCGAGGTTTAGCCAAACGCTTGCAAGCAATGGAACCTGTAAATATGTTGGCGTTAGAAGAACATGAAAAAGTCCAAAATCGTCTGCAAGAACTCACAGACAAATTACAAACTTTAGAAGGGGAACGAACAGAATTACTATTAAGAATAGAAAACTTTACCACCTTACGTCAACGCGCTTTTAAAGAAGCCTTCGACGCAGTAAACGAGAACTTTCAAACCATCTTCGCTACCCTTTCCGACGGTGACGGCTACCTGCAATTAGAAAACCCCGAAAATCCCTTTGACAGTGGTTTAAATTTAGTCGCGCACCCCAAAGGTAAACCTGTACAGCGTCTAGCGTCGATGTCAGGAGGTGAAAAATCCCTTACCGCTTTAAGTTTCATTTTTGCCCTGCAACGCTACCGTCCCTCACCATTTTACGCCTTTGACGAAGTTGATATGTTTTTAGATGGGGCCAATGTGGAACGATTAGCGAGAATGATTAAACAACAAGCAGAACAGGCACAGTTTATAGTGGTGAGTTTGCGTCGTCCCATGATAGAATCAGCACAGCGCACCATTGGGGTGACTCAAGCTAGAGGTGCTTATACTCAGGTTTTGGGTATTAAGTTACAATCATCTGACCATTGAATTATTAATTTTGGCAACAAAAGCAATATATCAATAATTATAAATTGTGAATTATTTGGAACTGTAATTTATTCATAACAACCGATACCTCCCTTTGAGGATCAACACAAATTTCAACTAATTAGATAATTTAAATAGGTAAGAAAGTAGAGAAATATATTTGATATAATTCAATCTAATGCAATATTTCCCTACATCTGTTTTTTATTCTTCTGAAGTTGGTAATTTAGAATTAACTAAATTGGTAAATTCTGCCACAGAAGTAATTGTCATTGTTGATATTAGCAGTTCTTCTAAAGCGGTTAGATCATCAATATTCTGAATATTTTTGCTCAATATTGCGGGAACATCACCTAACTTGACTTGTAGCAGTTTAATGATATCTTGTTGGCGAGTTCTGGCAATGAACAATTCTTCAGTAGGTGTTAAAAAAGGCATTTCTATCTCCTTTTCATACTTGGTTATTTTCGTGAGTAATTTCTGTTGTAATTCCTTGGTTAATGACATCATTTTGTCAATAAATCTAAAGAGGTTTTCAATGTCATATCTGCTTAAACCTCGCTCATATAAACTTCTAATTAATTTCCATTTCCACTGCTCCCTATCTACAAGTTTGTTATTAGTAGTTTTGGTTTTTAAATGTGCCATTACTAATATAGCAAATAGATTGCTGCTTTGCTCTAGTTCTTCCCATTTGTAATCTATGAGTTTGACCGTATCAAACTTACACACAACCTCACTGTTACCTAAACCGTATTGATAACTATTAGGTCGCCATGTTTTGCTTTCATCTCCTAATATGGCTAAACTAACTACTGGTTTATGGTATAAATCAAAGGAACGGTAGTTATAGATATACATTCTTTGGGAAAATTCTTCATCGTATTGACTTTGTACTTCAATGTGAATTAATATCCAAATTTCTGTGTTATCTAGTAACCACACTTGATATAATTTATCAGCATAGCGTTTTTCTGTGTTAGAGGTAGCGGTAATTTGTTCTAGTTCTTTGTCTAGAGAAATTGGTGTTTTACTCCAGTCTATTTGTTGGTAAATTTGGGGATAAAAGAAGTTGATAAATTCTGGAAAGTATTTTTCTATTGCTCCTTTCCATGCTTGGTCATAATTGGCTGTTGTTTGTTTCATGTTTATGTTTTTCAGTTTTTATTTACTGGTTAATTATATTTGATACTGATGTATTAATTATAAGTTTTATTATTTTTTAATCATTGAATTTGGTCGAGTTAAGGTAAATTACGGTTAGTATAAAACTTGTAATTTCAAACCAGAGGTAATATCCTAATATCTGAATGGCGATCGCATAATTCATAAATTTAAAATAGTAAATTATTTGCATTTGCAATTTATTGATAAAAACCGATATTTTTGTAGAGGTTTAGCAATACTCAATCCCTACCCATGTTCTGGAAATATTGATATATATGTGTTGGGTTTATTTTCCTCAACCTAACCTACTGCTGCAAAGATATTGTCCTTCCCCATTTTACGCCTTTGACGAAGTAGATATGTTTTTAGATGGGGCCAATGTGGAACGATTAGCAAAAATGATTAAACAACAGGCAGAACAAGCACAGTTTATAGTGGTGAGTTTGCGTCGTCCCATGATAGAATCAGCACAGCGTACCATTGGGGTGACTCAGGCGAGAGGCGCGTATACTCAGGTTTTGGGGATTAAATTAAAATCTTCCGACCACTGCTAAATTTGCTGTAAAGCTTTAATCTCAATCTTTTTAAAGGTTTAATATGTCAAACAAAAATTCTGACGAAATAGCACAAAAAATTGTCCAGCGTTTTGGTGATGCTAAAGTATCTAAACGAGCTTTGAGTGCCCTTATGGCTAATACATTTTCAAAAATGTACTTTATAATTGACAGAGAATGGAAGCAAGGTGAAAAGCTTTACAAGAACATGATTTTAACCTCAATCCGATACTTAGAGGAATGCGGATCAGGCAATTATAATAACATTACGGAAAGTTTACTCGCTATCAACTCTTTACCACTTGTTTGTAAGAAGTCTTCTGATGCTGGCGCTAGTGTAACTGCTGCTATTGCGGCTAGTATCAAAGAAACTTATGATGCTTTAGAAACAAATGAAATTTCTGTCATAAGGAAGAGAATAGGAGTTCAGATATCATTCTTTGGTACAATAGTTAATGTGTCTAAACAGGAATTATTAATCAGTCAAGAAGAATTAGCTACACTTTCGCAGAACATTCCAGCTAATCTTAAGTATATTCTTGATAAATTTGATAGTGGAGAATGGAATGAAAATACGCTCATTCATCAATCTGATTTGGTGTGATCGCTGATCTTGTAGTGCGATCGCCGATCTTGTAGGGTGCGTTAATGAATGTAACGCACCTTATTTTTAATTGAACAAAAGTGCGATCATTTGTAGGTTGGTTGTTGGGTTGTTTAAAGTGCGATCGCTTATCGGGTTCGGTTGATGAAGTGCGATAGCGCAAGCGCTGACTTGTCAGTTCGCTCGTAGGTTAGATTGATGAAGTGCGATAGCGTTCGCGTAGCGTCTCGAAGAGATAGCTGACCGTTCACGTAGTGTCTCGTAGAGAAGGTATCGCTCGTAGGTTGGGTTGATGAAGTGCGATAGCGAAGCTGACCGTTCACGTAGTGTCTCGTAGAGAAGGTATCGCTTGTCGGTTAGATGGATAAAGTGCGAGTTCGCCACTTACACCCTGACCAAATGCGAAAAACCCAATAACAGCTTAACCCAACCTACAGTTTTAAATACATCAGCCAAAAAATAATTTAATCATCATAATTCTACCCAATTCTCTAAACTTAAACCCTCAACTCTGGACAAATCACTATCATTAGAAACCACAATTAAATCTTTAAGAATAGCAGTAGCAGCGATTAAAACATCTTCAGTTTGAATTGGTACACCCCTTAATCTCAAATTAGCATGAATTTGGGCAGCTTTTTCTAAAATTGCCAAATCATCTAAGAAAATAATCGGATATTTTCGACAAAAATCCTCAAATCTTTCTCTTTGTTTAGGTGCATCAAAAGCCAAAAATCCTCTCCTAATTTCAAAGTAAGTTATACAGCTAATGAAAATATTTTCTTCTTTAGCATCAACAGCTAAGATTCTTTGTAAGATTTGAGAATTTTGTTTAATTGCTAAAGAAACAATATTAGTATCTAATAAATAATTCACACATTACCTACTTCCGCTTAATTGCGTCTTCAAAAATTGCCATTTGTTCAGGAGTAAAATCTTCACCTATTTTAGCCAAAAGTTGCACAGCCATCATTTTATCACAACGGTTTTTAAGACTTTCTTCTGATATCTGATTAAATTTTTCCAAAGAAAAGTTTTCTTTAAATACTTTTACTAAATTTTGTACTGTTTCTACATAATTCAAATCCTCTTTGAATAAAGAATCTTCTTCCATTAAAATAGAAACAATATTCTCAATTCTCTTAACCATTGATTCTTGTTTCATATCAGTTGATAACATAATTATTACCTCACTAAATAGTCTTTATATCCATTATATCAAGTTTCTGAACTTTTGGAAATGATTTATACTAACACTTTTGAATCACCAATGAATCCCCAAAAGTTTGTAGCGACTGTTTTGAATGTCAAGTGATCGCGTTCACGTAGTGTTCCGCAGGAAAGCGCTCCGCTCCGAATCGCTCGTAGGTTGGGTTGATGAAGTGCGATAGCGTTCGCGTAGCGTCTCGAAGAGATAGCTGACCGTTCACGTAGTGTCTCGTAGAGAAGGTATCGCTTGTGGGTTAGATTGATGAAGTGCGATCTCTTGTTGAGTGCGATACCTGATTACCAATAGTCGAG
>NZ_JAYGHC010000028.1:53649-65716 GCF_034932285.1 Cronbergia sp. UHCC 0137 | reverse complement strand
TTGATGAAGTGCGATAGCGAAGCTGACCGTTCACGTAGTGTCTCCGATAGGAGAAGGTATCGCTTGTTGGTTGGTTGATGAAGTGCGATCGCGCGTTGGATGTGAGTGGTGATCTTGTAGTGCGATCGCAGACGATAATTTATATTAGATTCTGGTTGCCATTGAAGCTATAATAATTGAAATAGTGATTAGTCAGTCTTCAAGCGTACAGAGTGTAGTGGCTATCTAACAACCCCAATGACACGGCAAATTTATATTGAAACTTCTGTTGTTAGTTACCTAACCTCCCGTGAGAGTAGTGACATCATCAAGTCAGCCTGCCAACAGATTACAAAACTCTGGTGGAATAATGATCGTCTAAATACGATATCTTACATCTCACCTTATGTTATCAAGGAAGTCAGTGCTGGTGATCCACAGGCTGCATCAGAACGGATAGAAACACTACGCAATATTCCGCTTCTACCAATTACCCCTGAGATTCCTGAACTAGCAGAATTTCTCCTACTCGGTGGAGGTCTTCCTCCTAAAGCAAAGATTGACGCTTTACATATCGCTTGTGCCGCTTATCATGAACTTGATATTTTATTGACATGGAACTGTACCCACATTGCAAATCCATCACAATTACCCGTAATAAGAGGTTTGTGTTCTGCTAAGGGATACAAACTACCAGAGCTAGTAACACCTTTTGAGTTAATGGGAGTTTTACCATGAATACAATTTCAATATGGCATGATGACATTATTTCTGAAATTCATGCGATCCGTCAGTTGCTTGCCAAAGAATATAACAATGATCTTTATGTTTACTCTCAAGCAGCAACATCTCATTGTCTATCTTTAGGGTTTCAGTTTGTGGCAAGTCCCCGTCGGCATCCTCTTCAATAAAAATGTGCGTATTGCAGAATTGTCGGGATTTTCGTCATGCCCCAATCAGTAACATAAACCTTTTGGGGATTTAGTGCGATCTCTTGTCGGTTGGTTGATGAAGTGCGATCGCTCGTAGGTTGGTTGATCAAGTGCGATCGGTTGTGGGTTAGATTAATAAGTGCGATCGTTTGTTGGTTGGTTGATGAAGTGCGATCGCTTGTCGGTTGGTTGATGAAGTGCGATCGCTCGTAGGTTGGTTGATGAAGTGCGATCGCTCGTAGGTTGGTTGATGAAGTGCGATCGCGTTCGCGTAGCGTCTCGAAGAGATAGCTGACCGTTCACGTAGTGTCTTGTAGAGAAGGTATCGCTCGTCGGTTGGTTGATGAAGTGCGATCGCGTTCGCGTAGCGTCTCGAAGAGATAGCTGACCGTTCACGTAGTGTCTTGTAGAGAAGGTATCGCTTGTTGGGTAGTGTTAGGAAGTGCGATCGCGCAAGCGCTGTTTCTTGGGTGCCCGGAGGGCTTTTGTCAGTTCGCTTGTCGGTTGGTTGATGAAGTGCGAGTTCGCCACTTACACCCCTGACCAAATGCGAAAAACCCAATAACAGCTTAACCCAACCTACAGTTTTAAATACATCAGCCAAAAAATAATTTAATCATCATAATTCTACCCAATTCTCTAAACTTAAACCCTCAACTCTGGACAAATCACTATCATTAGAAACCACAATTAAATCTTTAAGAATAGCAGTAGCAGCGATTAAAACATCTTCAGTTTGAATTGGTAAACCTCTTAATCTCAAATTAGCATGAATTTGGGCAGCTTTTTCTAAAATTGCCAAATCATCTAAGAAAATAATCGGATATTCTTGACAAAATTCCTCAAATCTTGCCCTTTGTTTTGGTGCATCAACCGCTAAAAAACCTCGCCTAATTTCAAAATAGGTGATACAACTAATAAAAATATTTTCTTCCTTAGACTCACTAATTGTAATCTTGTGAAGAATTTGGGAATTTTGTTTGAGTGCTAAAGAAACAATATTAGTATCTAATAAATAATTCATAAATTTTCTATTTTCTTTTAATTGCATCATCAAAAATTGCCATTTGTTCAGGAGTAAAATCCTCTCCTATTTTAGCCAAAAGGTGTAGAGCCATGATACCACTACAACGCTTTTTAAGACTTTCTTCTGATATCTGACTAAATTCTTCCAAAGTAAAGTTTTCTTTAAATACTTTTACTAAAGATTGAACCATTTTCGTATAATTTAGATCCTCTTTAAATAAAGGACGTTCTTCCATTAAAATAGCAACAACATTCTCAATTCTTTTAATTATTGATTCTTGTTTCATATCAGTTGATAACATAATTATTACCTCAATAAATAATCTTTATGTCCATTATATCAAGTTTGTAAACTTTTGGAAATTATCTATACTAACACTTTTGAATCACCAATGAGTCCGCAAAAGTTTGTAGCGACTGTCTTGAATGTCAAGCGATAGCGTTCACGTAGTGTTCCGCAGGAAAGCGCTCCGCTCCGAATCGCTCACAGTTTAAACTGATAGAGTGCGATCGCGTTCGCGTAGCGTCTCGAAGAGATAGCTGACCGTTCACGTAGTGTCTCCGATAGGAGAAGGTATCGCTTGTCGGTTGGGTTGTTCGAGTGCGATGGTGTGGGAAGAGTGCGATATTGTGATATTTTGGTTTTGAGTTGGGGCGATCTATTAGGAGCATCTCAGATTAAAATGAGTATAAATACTTGTAAAACTTTGTAGATAGTAAGAGGATTGGTAGATGAATAATTCAGATTTAAGAACTAAAGTCCTGGAAGAAATTCAGCATATTCCAGAAGATCAATTAGATGACTTATATCAATTAGTTCATTCATTTCTCCTCAATACCATATCCAATCATGTACCTCAAAATCTCATGAAATTTGCGGGTTGCTGGAATGATATACCTAATGAAATTTACACTGAATGGGTAGAGGATATCTCTGTTCGCCGTCAGCAGGCATTTTCCCAGAGGCAAAATCGTGAAGCCAACTTTGATTGATACCGATATTTTGTCTATGTTTTTTCGAGGCAATGTCAACGTCGTCTCCCAATTTCAGGCATACCTATCTGAATATCAGCAAATCAACCTGAGCATCGTTACCTACTACGAAGTCCTCAGTGGATTAAAACACCGCGACGCACAAAAGCAACTCACACTGTTTCTTGACCCTGCTGCTCAAAATATAATCCTGCCCCTGACTGCACAATCCGTAAACCTCTCCGCCGACAGCTATGCCAAGCTCAGGCAGGATGGAACTCCTGTTGATGACATTGATCTTCTGATAGCGGGTGTTGCTCTTGCAAATAATCTCGTTCTTGTAACGCATAACCAACGCTATTTCAGCCGCATTAAAGCTCTGGAATTACAGGATTGGAGTCAACTTTAATTCTTTTTAATTGGACTGTTTTTAGAAAATGTCAGCAGTCACGGGGACTTTTATCATGCCACAATCAGTAACATAAACCTGTGGGGGATTTAGTGTTACAACACCTGATTACCAATAGTCGAGAGTGCGATAGCGCGATCGCTGACTTGTCAGTTCGCTCATAGGTTGGTTGATAAAGTGCGATAGCGAAGCGCTCCGTAGTGCGATCGCTATTTTACGCGATCTTGATGAGATAAGCGATAATTAAGGTGTGCGTCATGAAAGAAAAGTGGATTCCAATATGACTGAACGACTCGAACAGGTGATCGCCCGATTAAAAACCTTACCTACTGACAAGCAAGATGCGATCGCAACCCTAATTCTGGAAGAACTCGAAGATGATCAGCGATGGGATGATTCATTTGCTCATTCCCCAGATTTATTGGCGAAACTGGCAGCCGAAGCCATGGCAGAGTACCGAGCAGGTAAAACTCAAGAATTAGACCCAGAAACATTGTGAAATCTCGTACCACCACCCAGTTTCGTAAACTTGAGGAAGATGTTCAACACCTGCGGAGTCGGGGCTGGCTATGATTGTTGTCAGTTCGCTTGTTGAGAGTGATAGCGAAGCACTCCTGCAAGCAGATCACTCTTATTGCGTCAACAACAGCTACAATGGGAATTGCAAAAGCTCCAAGAAACCCAAACCAAACGGCGAGAAGATTTAACATGGGGATTAAACTCCAATCATCCAACAATTGAATTAGTTTAGAATAACCTAAGAGAGCGATCGCAAAAGATCAATAGTTGTTTATCAGGAAATGGATAGCTACATTAGAGTAAAGTCACCCAAAATATTAGCAAACAATCTAGTTTTATTTAATATTAGGATAAGGTAAATGGAAGGTAAAAGATTTATTCATAAAATTAAGTTACAAAACTTTCTCTCCTATGGAAGTGAAGGGGAAGAAATTGAATTACAACCTCTAAATGTGTTAATTGGACGTAATACTGCTGGGAAGTCTAATTTAATTGAAGCTATTAGTATTTTAAAAGCAACACCCACAGATTTACCAGCACCATTTCGTCAAGGTGGAGGTATTAATGAATTTTTATGGAAAGGTGAGGGAAGTAATTCTATAGCTAATATAGACGTTATATTAAATAATCCAATATTAAATAATCCAGAAAGACACAGAAACAATCTACATTACAAATTAAGCATAACAGAAGTAGGACAAAGATTAGAATTAGTAGATGAATTTCTGGAGAATGAACAAGCTTACGAAGGACAGGAAGATGTCTATTTTTATTATCGTTATCAAAATGGTCGTCCAGTTTTAAATATCAATAAACTCACGGAAGATAGTAAGAGATTTGAAAGAAATCTCCGCAGAGAAGATTTAATTTTAGATCAGTCAGTTTTATCTCAAAGAAAAGATCCTGATTTATATCCTGAACTTTCTTATGTAAGTACAGAATTTCATAAAATAGGTTTATATCGTCATTGGCAAATGGGACGAAATTCAGAACCAAGAAACGCCCAAAAAACTGATTTACCTGAACATCCTTTATTGGAAGATGGCAGTAATTTAGGTTTATGTTTAAACAATTTAAAATATAAATTGGGTCTTAGAAAAACTATTGAATATCTGGAAAAGTTTTATGAAGAAGCCGAGGACGTAGATGTAAGAATATATGGCGGTACTGTGCAAATATTTATTCGGGAAAAAGGGTTAATTCAACCAATTTCTGCAACTCGTTTATCTGATGGAACATTGCGATATTTGTTTTTAATGGCTTTACTTTTAGATCCGACTCCACCACCACTAATTTGTATTGAAGAACCAGAAATAGGTTTACATCCAGATATTTTACCAACAATTGCCGAAATGTTAATAGAAGCATCTCAGAGAACTCAATTAATTATCACAACTCATTCTGATGCTTTGGTTTCTGCGTTGAGTGAATATCCTGAATCTGTCGTAGTTTGTGAAAGAGATAATACAGGAACTCATTTGAGGAGACTTAAACCAGAAAAATTAAAAAA
Source organism: Cronbergia sp. UHCC 0137 (assembly GCF_034932285.1). Taxonomy (NCBI): domain Bacteria; kingdom Bacillati; phylum Cyanobacteriota; class Cyanophyceae; order Nostocales; family Nostocaceae; genus Cronbergia; species Cronbergia sp. UHCC 0137. The sequence continues at coordinate 60,369 of NZ_JAYGHC010000028.1, read as the reverse complement.
ATGGTTGGAAAAATATACTCTTGGTGATCTTTGGAGAATAGGGGAAATTGGTGGAAATAGATGGTGAGTATTCGTATTTATATTGAGGGTGCTGGAAATGCCAATGATGATGAAGAACTGTTACCAATGCAACGTCCAGGTTTTAGAAGTAAAATTATTGCAGGGAAGGAAACTACAAGCAGTCTCCGTGAAGGTTTTAGCCAATTTTTTCAAGAATTAGTTGATATTGCTAAAGAACAAAAAATAGAGTTTAGGATAGTCATGTGCGGTTCTCGTGCAGATGCTTATGAAAATTTTAAATTGTCTTTAGAATCTAATCCTGAATATTTCAATATTTTATTAATTGATTCTGAATCTCCAATATCTCCTGATCAAAATTCTTGGGAACATCTGAGAAATAGAAAAGAAGATCAATCCTGGATTAGAGGTGATAACCTAGATTATGATGATGATCAATGTCATTTTATGGTTCAAGCAATGGAATCTTGGTTTATTGCTGATATTGATGCTTTAAAAAACTTTTATGGTGAAGGATTTAAAGAAGAAAAAATCACAAGAGGAATAAGAAATTACCAAAATATAGAACAGGTTTCTCCCAAAACTTTATTAGTATGGTTAGAGTCAGCAACTCGTAATTCTAAACATGGTAAATATGATAAAAAAACTCGTCGTCCACCTCACCATGCTGTGGAAATTTTAAAACGTCTTGATATCAATAGGGTTCGTCAAGCTTCTCCTTATTGCGATCGCTTATTTAATACTCTAAGCCATTTTGTAGGGTGTGTTACTTAACGCACATTTTATACTGCAACGCTACCGTCCCTCACCATTTTACGCCTTTGACGAAGTAGATATGTTTTTAGATGGGGCCTAGTTTAGAATAACCTAAGAGAGCGATCGCATTTTGAATAGGTTGTAATTCCCTCACAATCTGAATTATTTAGATAGAACCACCATAAAATCTGGGTATGATAGAAGTCAAGCTTCCCTCTTCTATTTCAGGAATCCTATTTGTAATCTGTGAAGTTAGTTACAACACATTTTGGAGAACTATCGATGGGAGTAAGTAATCAGGAGAGGATAGGAAAAGCTTTAGATTTTCTCCGGCAAGGTTTATTTTTCTACACTGAAACAAAGATGCAGGCAGTGCATGGCAGCAATTGGATGACAAAAGCTACCTCCCATTTGTCGAATCATAAAAAATCCAAACAGCAGGTAGATAAAATTATCCGCGAAGATGTATCTGCACTTTTAACGATAGTTAATAGAGAATGGGATAATGTATTCAGGAATAGCTTGAGTCAACCTGATCGGGCGCTTGTCAATGAGTTAATTGAAGTCCGAAATCAATGGGCGCACCAATCTACTTTTTCGACCGACGACACCTACCGAGCAGTGGATAGTGTGCTTAGGTTGCTCAGGTCTATATCATCACCCCAAGTAGCGGAGATGGAGAAGCAACGACAAGATGTTCTCCGTCTTTTAACTCAAGAGCAAGCAAGGCATGAAGTACGACCTATACCTGTTTCACCTGCTGAAGAATCTCGTATCCGAAACAGACTTGATGAGCTATTGAAACGTATTCCCTTTCAAAATGCTTATTTGCTGAATCAAGCTCTAACACACACTTCGTACAAATACGAGAATCCCAATACAGGTGAGGATAATGAACAGTTAGAGTTTATTGGAGATGCCCTACTCACATTTCTAAGCGGTGATTTTCTATATAAACGTAATCCAGATTTGAGAGAGGGTAAATTGACAATCCTGCGCTCAAATTTAGTTGATACACCTCAGTTGGCAAAGTTTGCTGCTGAGTTAGATATTGGGAAATGGATGCGACTTGGAAGGGGTGAGGATATTAGCGGAGGGCGTAGCAAGCCTTCGTTGCTATGTAATGTGTTTGAAGCGATTGTTGGTGCTTATTACCTTGATTCTGGTGTTGAAGCAGTACGTGACTTGGTTGATCCTTTTTTCGAGAAGGTCGTGAACGATCTACCCACTACTGAAGACTCGATCCCTAGTATTAGGGATGATGTGAAAGGTTGGTTACAACAAGTTGTTTTAGATAGTGGATTTGCTGGCAATCCTAGCCGTAGGCCTCCTGAATATAAGACTGAGCGTTCAGGTGGATCTGATAACAACCCAGAATTTATATCCGTGGTTTATGTTGCTGGAAGCGAGTATGGCCGTGGTAAGGACAGTAGTACAAGAAAAGCTGAAAAGCGTGCTGCGGAAGACGCACTACACAACCTTGGGTTGCTTTAACTAAAGAAGTGCGATCGCCTGATTACCAATAGTCGAGAGTGCGATCGCTCAAGCGCTGTTTCTTGGATGCCCGGAGGGCTTTTGTCAGTTCGCTCGTTGGGTGTTAGGAAATGCGATCGCTTTGTAACAAAACTAATTTTAAACACAATTAATTTTAATGTTTAGAACCCCGTCCGCTATATTTAAGATGTACTAAACACACCTCTGGCACTGCGTCACTGCATGAACATCACAACAACCTTAAATCAGATCATTACCCTAAGTATTCAAGAACGCATTCGGATTGTACAAGCCATCTTAGAGAGTATTGCGGCAGAACAAGATAATCCTGACCTCACAGACTTTCAGAAGCAAGAACTAGATCGTCGAATTGATGATTATGAAGCAAATCCTGACAACGTACTGAGTTGGGAAGAAGTTAAAGCCTCGGTTAAAGCACGAAAATGAATTATGCATTGGTGTTCCGCCCAGAAGTCCATAAAGAACTTGATGAGGCGTATAGTTAGTATGAAAGTCAGGAATTAGGACTGGGCGACGACCTTTTAGAGAAGATTCACGAAGCTCTAGATCGAATTTGTCAGATGCCAGAGTCTTACCCTACTGTTTATCGTGATGTTAGGCGGGTAGTAATACAACGCTTTCCGTATATTGTCTATTATCGTATTGTATCAAGCCGAGTGATAGTAACTGCTATCTTTCATGGGCATAGAAATCCGAAAGGGTGGCAGATGCGAACCTAACAAACAATATTGTGATTTGGGCGATCGCCTATCTTGCAAGGTGCATTAAGTAAAGATGATCCTACGAAAAAGCGCTAACACATCCTACGAAAAGGGTTACTGACTAATTAGCGAACAGTGATGTTATCATTTTCAGAGCAAGCTTTAGAGGATAAGACACGATGAAAAATCGCATCTTTACAGTTATTTTGTACAAAGAAGATGATGTTTACATTGCTGAATGTCCAGAAGTTGGCACAGTAGATCAAGGGGAAACGATTGAGCAGGCGATCGCTGGTTTGAAAGAAGCCACACGGCTTTACCTAGAGGAATTTCCCTTACCAGAAACATCTCCGAGTTTTGGGGATTTAGCGCGATCTTTTGTTGAGTGCGATCGCCTGATTACAAATAGTCGAGAGTGCGATCGCGTACAGCGCAACCTAGCGATCAAACTTTATTTACAGCCAGATGCTAAAACACCCATTGCTAAAAGCGCACTCCCATAAGCTGCTTCTGTATTAGTTGAACAAACTACAGAAACTTTTAAATATCTTTGACGAATAGCTGTCCAAGTGGAATTAGCTGCACCACCACCCGCAGTATAAACATTGGTTAATTTGTCTGCACCTAATTGTTGCAATAATTCATACCCCCGCGCCTCTATTCGTGCCATACTTTCTAATAAACCATGTAAAAACTCTTGGGGATCATCTGGACGCGGTTCTAATTTTGGCGGTAGGTGAGGATCATTGATCGGAAAGCGATCGCCCTCTTTCAATAAAGGATAATAATCTAATTCGCTCACCTGTGAACTATCAATTTCTTGACTCAACCTCACCAATTCATCGTCAGTAAAAAACTTCCTTAACACCGCACCCCCTGTATTAGAAGCCCCTCCAGTCAGCCACAAATCCCCTAAACGATGGCTGTAAATTCCCCATCGTGCATCTTCTACACGGGTACGACTCAAGAGTTTAAGCACCAAAGTTGAACCCAAGGAAGTCACTGCTTCCCCTGGTAATTTCGCCCCACTAGCCAAAAAAGCCGCGATACTATCTGTTGTCCCCGCACAGACTAGACAATCAGACCGAAAACCGAATTTTATCGCCATTTCTGGACGTAATTCTCTAATGGGAGTACCAGGGGTGACAACCTGGGGTAAATTAATCGGAATTTCTAACCTTTCTAACCATTCTGGATATTCCAACTTTTCTACGTCGTAACCTAGCTTTAAGGCGTTGTGATAATCGCTAATTCCTAATTTTCCATGTAACAGAAACCCCAACCAATCGGCTTGATGAAGTAAATAACTGGCTTCTGCAAAGGATGGTAATTCTTGCATCCAGAGGAGTTTGGCGAGGCTAGACGTTGCACTTAATACTGTATGATTTGCTGGTGCAACCTGGCTTAAACGCTCCACCATCCTTGATCCCCGTGCATCGTTGTACAATAGAGGCGCGTCTACAGGCCGACCAGTGGCATCTGTTAATAAAATTGTAGAAGAAGTTCCATTGATAGCGATCGCTCTAATTTCTCCCCTTAACTCCCCCGGAATTTGTGCTAGGAGCGTTAATAAAGCCTTTTCCCAGCAATTTAACCATTGACCACCAATTTCGTGAGGATAACGCCTCTCGTCTAATATAGTGGCATCATTATCAATCACTACAGCCCTTGCGCCAGACGTTCCAAAATCAATACCTAAATATAAATTCATCACTAATTCAAATCAAAGTAATGTTATCTCTTTTGCAAAACTTATAAAATATTGGTAATAAAGCCCCGTTAATGTTGCATTTTGTAACAACATATTCCCCAATCCTGGCAAAACAGTGAAAAGTAGTAAACGAAGAGTTTGACGTTAGGAGAGTTTTCAACATGAATATCTCAGATACTCAAGTGTACATTGCTTTAGTCGTGGCGCTGATTCCAGGAATCCTGGCTTGGCGTTTATCCACAGAACTTTACAAATAACCCGAAAATTTAGAGCGATCTAAATTAACGATCCTGGTATGACTGAGTGCAGTTTTTAGATTAGTGGTGCTTAAATGCTATCATTTATCTGATCACTGTGCTTAACTTTACCAGGATATTTTTTGGGAAAAAGTCATCTAACACCTATGGCTATTTCGCAGAAATGGAGTAATATGGCAGCTAAATCAATTCCCAATTAGCGCCAATACGTCGGGCGGAAGTAAAATATTATTCAAAATAGCTTTTGGCAATTTTGGATTCCGCAAAACGATAATAGTGTGCTGTTGACGGTTTTTCCCTTCAATCAGCGAGGCTCTTTTTATCATTATGAACGCGTTCCAACCATCCAGACCCCCGCTAGAACCAGTAGAACAACGCCAAGTTGTCACCCCAGTTGTACCCCGACCAAAACGGCATCTTCGCCAACTTTCTCACCGAGTTATGGCACTAGAAACTACAGCTAAGGTCGCTGTTAATTTAGTTATTGGAACAGCCGCAATATCGGCTTTAGGGCAGCTTTTGCCTTATCATTGGTCACAACAAGACAAGTTGCGAGAAATTCGGACAGAAGTGAAAGTAATGGAAGGAAGAGTCAATAATTTACGCACTGAATTTAGCCGTAATTTTGATCCCCATCAAGCTAAGGGCATTATGCAAGAAAAATCTTACCGATTTGAACCAAATAAGCGTCAGGTGGTGTTGATCAATCAAGAAGATTCACCAGGGGAATAGTAATTAGGAGGCAGGGGGCAGGGGGCAGGGGAAGCAGGGGAAGCAGGGGAAGCAGGGGAAGCAGGGGAAGAATAAATTTTTTATTACCCATCACCCATCACCCATCACCAATTACCAATTCCCTGTCTTGTTGACTACAACAACTCATGTAACCAAGTTTCCACTTGTAACCGTAAGTGATAATTAGAAATATCTTGACTTTGGTTGGAGGAAATTCGGCTGAGGGATCGGTTATAATCAGCGATCGCACAATTCCAATCACCCCACAAATGATAAGTCCGGCCACGTTCAGCCCAAATTTTACTCTCTAGTTGGTTAAATAGTAAAGCAGTTTCAAAATTTTCTATAGATTCTGCGTATTGACCCAAATCCCGTAAAGTCATACCTCTGTTAATCCATGCGCGAACATGACGAGGATTTAGATCCAATGCTTCGTCATAGTCTGCTAGTGCTGCTGTTAAATTGCCACAAGCAGCATAGTAATTAGCTCGATTATTGTAAGCACTAACTAATTGGGGATTAAGTCGTAGTGCTGTGTTATAATCGGTAATAGCTTTTTGAGGATTACCACTTTGAAAATAAATCAATCCCCGGTTACTGTAATGAACCGCATCATTAGGACGGATATTAATGAGTTGGGTTAAGAGAGCGATCGCTTCAGTATAATCACCTTTTTGAGCAAGCTTTAAAGCATAAGACCGTAAGTAAGTTTCCTTTCCACCCAATTGATTACTAGCCTTCACACCAGCTTTTTTGCTATACATATTATTTTTTCTAACAGTTTGACTATAGGGATATTGTTCATTACCAGAACCTATAAAGAAGTTATTATCCATTTTTTACTACCTGCTGTGTAAATTTGACTGATTTATAATTTTTTGACTTTCAGTGGATTGTCGTTGGGGCAAGGGAACAGGAAGAGAGTTTTGGGCGATTTTACTTTTCTTCACATACCTTTAATTTTTTCTGTTCATTTACTTAGGGCTTGGTGATAGCGTAGCGTGACGTTAGGCACATAAAGCTAAGACTG